>DPSD01000734.1 GCA_003538495.1 Accumulibacter sp. | reverse complement strand
CTCCGCTGCCTATCTGGATCGAGCCGCGCAGCGCCCCTGTGGTCTTGACCTCAAAGACGATGTTGAAATTGTTGAGATTTCCGCCTGAATCCGAGATACAGAAAATTTCGCGGTCGCTGGCCAGCGAGGTGACGATGATCTCGCATTCGATCGTGAAATCAACGGTTCCGACGGCTCCTGGAATGACCGCACTGATCCAGTCCCCCGTGCCGTCAAGAAGCAGCGATGCCGCTCCACGGATAGGACTAGTGGTCGTAAGCTGCGCGTTGCCGTTGGCGGACCAGGCGTTGCCGATCCAGTCCGTAAACGTGGTCGAGCCGTTGCTGCCATTGAATTCCAGCATGGCTGTCGTAGTCGGATAACCGGCGTCATTGTCAAGCGGCGACGGCGTTGATTCCCCGACCGGCAAGCCTGCATCGGACTGTTCGTCAGCGGAGTCGTAGGTGTAGCTTGTCCCTGTGAGACTGCTCACGGTGCGCAACAGATTATCGTCCTCGCCGTAGAGTCGAATCCTGTAGGTCGTCCCGGCCTCCGGGCCAATGCTGGCATCGTCCTGCTCGACAATGTAGGCCGTCTGTGCCAGGCGGTCCCGATGCTGCCACGACAGCGCCAATTCCGCAGTCCCGTCGATTGTCTCCGGATACACTTCCGTGTTGACCCGCAGCTTTCCGGGAGCGTAGGGGCGGTATTGCCGCTGGTCGAATGTCAGACTCGAAGGCGTGGCAAGTGCCAGGTCGAAAGTCCCCTGCCCTGTCGCCGGCAGAATCTTGACGTCGAGGACTTCGCCGTCCACATACTCGGTCTGGTCGTACCCGAGATTGCCATCGGCAAACCAGATGCGCGAACCTGCGGCATGCGTCTCCGGGACAGTGTCGAGCACGCCGCGTGAAATCGTTGCAGTCCCGGCCCCGGCGTCGATGGCCGTCACCAGCACATACTCGCCGCCGATGACTGCGTAGGTATCGACCTCGACGAACTCGAGATCGATACCACTCGTCAGCGTCAGGGCTGTCGTCGTTTTCGTGAGCGCGCCAGAGATCGTCGCCGTCGGGCAAAAGTCCCCGACACCGACCTCGGCATAATCCGCCGAACCGACCTTGGCATAGATCGAGTAATTGAACGCATCACCGCTCGGACGCGCGGCAACGGTCACAAGATGTCCGTCAGCCGCATCGACGTAAGACAGGTCTGATTGCGACAGGTTGCGAGCGAGGTCCCAATATGGCGCCTCCATCAATGCACTCGCCGGAGCCGCAGCAGGGGCACTGCCAGGGTCTACCCATGTAGAGCCCTGATCAACGAGATAGGTTGCATCAGGCAGCGAGAATATATCCTCGACGGCATCGATGATGATCTGCCCGTCTGTCAGTGTGCCGCGGTTGACCTCGAGCACGCGGAATACAATGTCATCGATCCCGAGGACTGGCCAGTTAAGCCGGATGACATCGCCAGGGAAAACGCGCCAGGCAGCACGAGTTGCCGTCAGCCTGACCTTGGCCAGAGGCGTCGACACCGCAATCAGGTCGCGCATGGCGACGCGCTGCGCCAGTCCAGGGAATACGATTCCAGGATAATTGCGCGTCTGGGCAACAACTGCGCATTGTATCTGGACGTTGGCCAGGTCCTGCACAGTCGTGGAGGGGTCTTTTCCGGCGGCCCCATCCGTGTAGACGACGGTGATTTCGTTCACCGTTTCACCCCAGGCCTGACGCTGGTAATCCTCGACTGAAATCAAGTTGTCAGGGCCGTAGACGTCCAGGTCGCCGATGTCGTAATCGTCGCGGATCAGCTTGAGCGCGAATTTAGCGGTATCCGGCACGACATAAAGCAAGCCCCCAATGTGGTCAAGAATCAGGCCGATGAAGTTTTCGATGGAATCCTGCTGGTTCCAGACCATAGACAGGCCAAAGCCTTCGGCATACAGCGCATCGGCGGCGGCGGTGAATGCCGCGTCGTCGATGGATGCGGTCGGGTAGCCCATGCCCCATGCCGTGTCGGTTAGGCACTGATAAATGATGTGCGCCGGGTTCATCGCCACGTTTTCCAGCCGCAGGACCTCGACGGCAAGGAATGTCCCGCCAAGGGCTGGAAGTTCTTCGTCGTATGCCTTGACGGCAATCGAGACGGATGCGCCGCTCACGACGATGTCAGCAACCTGGATCGATGTGATTTGCGTGTTGCTGGAATTGATCGTCGCCGCGACAGCGCCGTTGACGAATACCACCGCACCGTTTTCGACATGGACGCGCAGGATGTGCGAGTAGCTTGTATTCAGCGGGATCGTCGTGCGCGCCCACAAGATCGTCTTGATTTCCCACGGCGAATTTGGCACGCGCGAACCGTCGACAAGTTCTCCTGGGGCTCCCGTGATTCCGCTTCCGAACGGGCCGGCGCCGCTTGTCCATCCAGAAGACGGAATCTCAAGATTAGACGTTGCCGGGTTACTGTGATGAGCGATCTGTTTGTATTCCCACCCGGATGCGTAGTACGGCAGGGTAGCGGATTCGACGATTTCCGCCTTGCCCGGATACCAGCATGATCCTCCAGTCCATCCCTGCTTGATGCGACGGACACGGAATGCCCAAGGCTTCAAGTAAGGATTGTTCGATGTGACATGACCGCCGTTCCAGACAGTCGTCAGGATGCCGCGAAAAGCGGGGAGGCCCGCCCCGATTTTGGCGGCCAGATAACTGTTTTCGCTTTGCCCGGACGTTCCCATGAGGACGCTGAGGTCTCCGACCACGCCGCCTTCACGCTTTTTCCCCCCGAACAGGTCAGGCTTGTTTATCGACACAGCGCCGGTTGACGTCTGCTCTCCGGTCCAGGCGTCGCGGTCTCCGATGATGACCCGAAGCAGCGCATCTACAGGCCCTTGGCACAAGCCGAAATGCAGGCCAAGGTAATACTTGTAGCCAACGGTTATCTTCTTCCCGCTACCCATTTGTATCTCCTTCGGCGCGGGAAATGGCGCGCTCGACCATTGCGTTATGGCCTCGCGCGCGCAGCGTTGCGGCATTGATTCCGTGCCGCAGGAATGCCTGCCAGTCCAGCCCCTCGCGCGCGAACCACGCCCGCAAGCCGCGATTGCAGTAGCCGATCTCCCGGCAGTGGCGGTGTTTAACCGTCGTCATTTCTTCCCTGCCTTTTCCTTGATCGGAACCGCCTTCAGGTCGCCATACCAGAGCACGTTCGGGCCGGTCAATGTGACGGTCCCGAATACCACTGGGATGGGCCTTCCCTCCTCGGCGACCGGGACATCGAAATCCGTGATCGATGCCGGCTTCGGTGTCGGCGGCTTCGGCGCAAGGGCGTAACTGATCAGCGAAGAGACGATCAGCGCGACGATGTAATAGACGATGTCCATGATTCGACCTCAGTAAAGCGTCGCGCCGTTGAACGGGTTTTTGCCGGTGAAATGAGGAATGCCGCCGTAATTAAGCGAGTTGGCGAACTTCGTTCCGCACGTCGCCAGCGTGTGATCGCATCCTGGGTAAATTCCGACGGTCGCGGATGCTGCCAGCCCTGGAACCGGGAAATTGATCGTGATCGTGCCGCCAGTCTGCCCGCGAATCGCGCGCCGCTCAAAAATCCCGGTCGAACTTTCCCACTCGAGATAGCCGCCGGAAAAGTATCCGTCTACGTAAGCGCCCATGTCATTAAGAACGATTCCGACTCCGGACACAGACGCCACCGTTTTCGTAGCCTTCCATGTCGCTCTACTTAGCGTGCAGCCAGGGCCGTAGAGGACATGCGGACACGGGCGCTGATACAGACGGCGCATGCCGTTGCGCTTGAGCGAGGCATAAACGCTTTCGCAGTGTAGATCGGCAGATGCGTTATTCCATGTCACGTTGAGAACGCGGCCAGTCCACATGGTGATTGCTTCGCCGTCGCCTTGGTGGAGGCGGCGCAGCGTCATTGTCACGACTTCCTCTGGTGGCGTGAACCGAAATAGGTCAAGCACTGCCAGATCTGTCGCGCAGGTGAGATTCAGCGCAGCCCTGAACATTTCCTGCGTCGCCTCAATCGCGGCGCGCGCTATCGGCACGGCGGTGTAGGTGTTGCCACCGTAGGACACATCGCCATCGGCGCTGGTGTACCGGAATGCGGCCGTGCCGTTGAGAAACTCGTAAAGCTCGACGGGTCGCCCGGACTGGGCTGCGGCTTCGGTGGCGGCATAGGTCATGGCACAGGAACCTCGATGCATGGAACCGATACGGCAATGCCGGCGCGGGCGCGGTGGAGGAATTCGATACGGTCGGCGTCAAAGCGCACGCAACGCAGGTAGCTGATTTTTCCGAAAGCCGAGACGGACACGGCAACGCCAAAGGGGCTATCCATCGTCAGGTCGATGGTCGGCCGGCCGCTCACCGACGGCCCGGCGCTGGCAGACGTGATACGCCGGCGATAGACGGCGCCGGTCGTTTCAATCTCGAGGTCGCAGGTGGTGCGGCCTAGCGACGTGGCACCCTTCGGCGCGAAGACGCGCAGCGTCGTGTCCGATGACCCGACATTTGCCGCCGCGGTGAGGTCGCGCTGCCAACTCGGCAGCCAGAAGGCCAGCCAGCGCCCGTAGCGGCTGCAGATCCACGCCCGCTGCGCGGCGACATCTTCCGGGCGTATGGCATGCCAGCGCATGGTGAACTTTTCGTTGGCGACGTCGCGCACCCTTTCTACTGCCGGGATTCCGGTCATGTTGTCGAAGATTTCGCGTGGCCATGTCAGCGACTCGGCCAGCGAGCCGGCGCCGACCACGGCCGGAAGCGGAAGCACGTCATGCCCGCGATACTGGCTGTAGGTGGTGGCGGCGTGCTGCTCGACGGCGGCCGCCTCGAAGGTAATGCTGGCCATCTGCAGATGGCCTGCTGGCCGATCGAATGTCAGTTCGACGGCGGCATGGGCACCGTCGACGCGATAGATTCCGGTGGCGGCGCGCGTGGTGGCGACGGACTGAATGACGATTCCGGTTGGCGACACGCTTTCGATGGTGCACACCTCGTTGTCGAGGATTCCGGACCACAATACGACCTTCTGCCCGGCAGCCAGGCCAAACCCGGATGTTGAAAACGTGACGGATACGGAAGATCCGGCTGAAACTGGCCCGCCGTATATCACCTGCGTCCAGTCCGGGACCTCGAACGCCGTGGCGCTGCGGACAAGCGCCCGCGCCGTGGCTTGTCCATCGGCATCGAGCCAGTGGCGGAAGCTCCACAGCCGGCGCGGACGCTCGCGCAGGCGCTGGCGCTGTTCGCCGGCACGGGCGCGCAGCACGTCCGTTTTCCATTCGAGAACCTCGATGGTCTCGTTAAGCGGGACGAATGGCCACAGGCTCATGCAATTGCCTGGCGCATGGCTCGCGAATTGCGCTGCACGGCATTGAGTATCAGCCGCTCTCCGGCGGCGCTGCCGAGATAGTCACCGACGACTGAGGTATCGAAGGCGTTGACGATGCGGATGTTCTGGGCTGGAGCCTGGGCGGACTGGTTGGCGGTGGCCTTTTGCTGGTCTTTGGTCAGCACCAGTTCGCCCTTTTGCAGGATGGCAGGCACCTCGTCCGACGCGAATCCGCCGTTGTGGTAGCGCTTGGCGCTAAAGAAGGCTGCTGCCGGGACGTTGCGCGAAAAACTGCCGCCCGCCCCGACAAGCCCGCCTTCATGGAATCCGACTGCTTTAATGATAGAGCCAACCCAGCCCCAATCGCCATCTTTACCCATCCCTCCGAATAGGGCTTTGGCAATTTGCGCGGCCGCGGCATCGGCGGCCATCTTGCGAATCGTATCTGCAAACTTCCTCGCCATGCCGTCTAGCCCTTCGGAGAACGGATCAAAGAGGAAATCTGCTAATGCGTTCTCGATGTTCTTGGCTGCCGCCTCGGTGAATTCGTCGAACTCGCCGACCACCTTCTCGGTCTTCTTAGACACCGTGTCCAGGCGGGCGGCGACGGCCTCGAGGTATTGCTCTTCGGCGATGCGGCCCTCGGTGAGAGCCTTGGTCAGCAGCAGCATGTCGTCACGCGACTGCTCGATCTTGGCTGTCGGCGTGGCGTCGAGCAGGCTGTTGAGGCGTGCCACTTCGTCGGCTGCGGCCTTGCTGGCGCCGGTCAGGTCGTCGCGCACGGCCTTGACGATTGCCGGGTCGAGACCTGCGGCAGCCAGTTCGTCGAGCTTTTCAAGCTGGCGCACCAGTTCGGCGGCCTTGACCGTGTCGGTTTTCTCGATGGCGCTGGCAATCCTCTGAACCAGCTGCTGGTCGTAGTCTGTGAAGCTGGCGGAGGCGCCGCCACCTGCACGGCCACGGCCTCCCCTGCCGCCCGCGCCACCACCTACCCCGCCGGAGAAGTTCAGCTTCTTGCGCGTAACATCGGCGGCGCCGCCGAGCTTCTGCATGGCCGCGATGTTTTCTTCGAGGCGCTGCGAGAAGAGCGGCTTCTGCGCCAGGCTGTCGAGATCGGATAACAACTCGCCGCCGATGGCCTTGGCCCCGGAGAAGCTGCCCTGGGCCACGGCGGCAGCGCTTGCTGCAGCGGCGCCGATGGTTTTACCGACGGCCTGCACCACGCGCACAACGCCGTCAAACGCATCAATGACGAAGCCGGCGGCGCGCACGGCGCTGATGGCCCAGTTCTGAATGCTGCCGTCTTCGGCCAGCCCGCGCGCCGCGCCGCGCACGCCGTCAGTGCCGCTCAGCACGTCGACGAAGGTCTTGACCAGCACATTTGCTGCAGGCACCAGTTCTGCGCTGATGATCTTGACCACGGCGCTCTGCGCGGCGCCCAGGCGCTTGAGGTTCTTTTCGTACTCTTCCGCCTGCGCCGCCTGCTCGGTGGTGACCTTTGCCACCAGGTCACCGGTGCTGGCCAGATCCTTGAGGTAGGGCAGCAGCTGCGCGCCGGACTTGCCGAGCAGGGTCGTGGCCAGCGCCGTCTTGGCGGCGCCGTCCTCGTATTCGGCGAGGCGCTCGGCCACAATCTTGAGCTGGTCCGCCGTGTCGACCGCGCCGAGTTCCTTCGGGTCGAGGTTCAGCGCCTTGAAGGCGGCGGCGGCATCGCTCGATTCGTCGCCGACCAGCGTGACGGCCTTGGCCAGCTTGACCATGCCGCCCTCGAGCAGCCCCATGTCGGTGCCGCTGATCTTGGCCACATTGGACAGCGCCGAGACTTTCTCGACGGTGCTGCCGGTGATCTCGGCGAGGTCGTCCATCGCCGCCGCGCCCTGGACATAGCTGTCGAAGGCCTGCTTGATGGCGCCGACGGAGAGCGCGCCGGCCAGCCCGGCAAAGATGACGGTCAGGCCGGTGAAGGCACTGCCGATCTTGTTTGCGGCCATTTCAGACAGCGCGCTCATCTGCTTCAGGTCGCGCTCGAACGTGGCGAGCCGCGTTTCGAGGTCGATTGAAAGCTTGGCGATGGCCATGTCAGTCTTCCTTGTTTCGGTGGTGTTGCAGGATCACG
The DNA here is from genome assembly GCA_003538495.1 of Accumulibacter sp. Next base: position 4,602 of record DPSD01000734.1, on the reverse strand, counting down.
GCGAGCCGTTCGATCAGGCCGTCGATGTCGGTGATGCCCATCCAGCCAGCGATCAGCGGCAGGCCGTTCCAGTCGATGCCGCCGCTGCCGGTCTTGAGCAGGCTCACGACCTTGAGCGCCTCGACATCGGCGTCGCCGAGCTGCGGCGATTCGCCGTCAACCTCGATGCCGGCGGCCGCATCGAGGCAGGCAATCAGTTTTTTTCGATGCCCGCGCGCCGGGTTTCGTGGGCGATGACCGCATCGATGATGGCTTCGGCCACCTTCTTCAGCGCCTCGCGGTCGTCTTCCACCCAGACGCCCCAAAGCTCCGTATTGAACGGCGCGGCATCCGACGAGCCGGCGGCGGTGAAGTCGCACTCCTTGAATCCGTCCCAATCGACGACGAAGCGCTTGACCTCGGGCAGGTCGGCGGCAATGCCGGTAACCTTGCCGTCGGCGTCACGCTGCAGAAGGCCGCGCGTGTCGTGCTCCGACGGACGGCGCACGCGCACGCGCTTGCCGTCCGCCACATCCATCCAGACGCTGCGCTGGGCGAGCGCAGCGGCGACGAGTTGCTCGGGCGTCATCAGGCAACCGCCGGCAGGAAGAGCACGGAGCCCTTGACCGTGACGTTGAACGAGCCGGTGCCGAGCGCGCCCTGGCCGACGTTTTCACCGGGCAGCGAGGGCTGGCCACGGAAGACGCGCTGCGCGCCGTCGGAGAGCGTGATGCGGAAGACCAGGTAGGCTTGCGACAGCGCAGCGGCACGCACCAGCGCGAGCGCTTCTTCGTCTGTCGTCTCGAGCTTGAGATCGAAGCCGACCGTTTGCGCGGCCAGCAGGCCGTTGGCTTCCTGCTTGATGACATCGAGCAGGACGGTGGTGTCGATCTTGTCGGCATCGCCGCCGCCGATGTTGTAGGACGCAGCGCGGGAGAGCGTCGACCACGCGGTCACGGCGGTAAACTCTCCGGCGGTGAAGGCCGGATAGCTCGTGGTGTTGATGCCCTGCAGTTCGAATGTATTGGCGGCCGGTGCATCGACGCGGGCTGCCTGGCCTTCAAGCTGCGACATGCCGGAGACGCCGTCGAAATAGCCGACGGTGCCGTCCGTGAGCGCGTGCGCGGTGCTGGTGGCGACGCCGGGGTTAGCATTGGTGACGGCGGTCACGGTCTTGGCCGTGCCTTCGGTCTTCGAGACTTCGGCGCGAACATTGCGCCCGATGAGGGGAGTTCCCATTTTGCTGCTCCTTAAATGAAAAAACCCGCCGGGCGGCGGGTGGTTTGGTGAAAGCTGGTCTGGCCCGGCGGGTCAATCCCACCAGGTTATTTCGACGACATCGGCAAACTGCCCGATCTCGGCATCGAAACCGGAAAAGCGGTTGTCGTAGGGCACGCCGTTTGCCAGCAGGGCGGCCACGATGGCATCGCCGACGGCCTTGGCCGAGGTGCGCGTAGTGCTCCAGGCGACGATGCGGAAGCGGTAGGCGGTCGCTGCGGCCGTATCGTTCAGACACCACTCCGGCGTCGCGGCATCGGTGCTGTACACCACGGCGGGCAGCGGTTGGTCCTCCGGGATCGCGTCGGGATAGATGCGGGTCGACACCAGCGCGGTGAGCGCGGCGTGGCCGGAGAGCGCGGCGTAGAGTTCTGATTCGGCGGACATCAGGCGCCCCTAGTGTTCAATGCTTCGATGGCCGGCACGGCTTCGCGTTCGAAGGCGGCCAGAGCGGCCGGCAAGGCATCGGCAGCCGGCTGCATGAATGGGCGCGCGGTCATCTTCTTCGTGCCGAATTCGACGAAGCGCCAGTAGTATGGATCCAGCTTGCTATTGGCGCCGCGCTGGCCACTGGCCGCCGGCTTGACGTTGATGAAGACGCCGACATCGCCGGCACGGCGCGATTCTTTCGAGACGCGCACGCCGATCTTGCGCTTAAGAAGCCCCTTCGTGCGGTACGGTGACGGCGCGGACAACACCGGCACGGCAACGCGCGCGGCCTTCTGCACTTCCTTGGCCCCGGCGCGCAACGCCTTCACCAGCACTTTGCGGCGCAGCTTGCCGGGCAGTTCGGCGAGCGCCCTTTTCAACTCGTCGATTCCGTTGACCGTAACCTTGACGCTATCGGCCATTGCGCGCCCCGTTCATGGCCATGATTTCGAGCGAATCGGCCCAGGCGCCCGTTCCTGGAATCAGGGCAGTGATGTCGTGCGGCACGCCCTTCCATAGTACGCGCATGTCGTTGTTGAGGCCGCTGCGGGTGCGGATGCGGAAGCGCACGTCGACTACCTGCTGCGTCTGGTTCGCGGCGTAGAACTCGCGCCCGCGCAGTGGGATGACTTCGGCCCAGACGGTAGCGACATCGCTCCAGGTGACGACTTCCTCGCCGATGGCGTTCTTCGTCACACCCTTCTGCTGGAAGGTGATGCGATCCGAGAGCTTGCCGGCGCCGATCACAGCCAGTTCACCTTGTAGCGGTCGAGCAGGCCGTCGACGTAGGTACGCGGCAGCGCGGACAGGTTGGCGGAGTCGACCGCTTCGGCATGGCGTACCCAGGTGGCGACGGCGATCAGCATCCATTGCTTGAGCGCGATGAGGTCACCGTCGGAGACGGCATGGCCACAGGTGAAGCGGACGCGGACGGCGGACGGCAGTGCGGCGGTTCCCGGCCAGGCGTAGCCAGTGGCCGGGACGATGCGGGCCGGCAGGTGGTCGGCGTCGACCACATAGGCGGCGCCGGCCAGTGTCTGCTCGGCGCCTGCGGTGTCTAGGTACTTGATGCTGGACACGGCGGTCAGCGGCCCAATTGTAACCTCGATTTCGGCCGGGAAGGCATCGAGGACGAGTTCCCAGGTCTGCGGCGAAAAGGCGCGGCCGGTCTTCTGTTCGGCCAGATGGCGCGCGGCGCTGATGAAAGCGGTGATGCGCGTATCGTCATCGGTGCCGTCAACGCGGCAGTGCAGCTTGGCCTCGGCCAGCGTCACCGGCTCGGCGGTCGGGGCAGTGATGAGCTTGAGCATGGTCAGGCCTTTTTGCGGCGCGTGGTTTTCGGCGCGTTGCCGGCGTCGACCGCGTCAGGCGCGGCAACGCCGATGGCGTCCGGGACGGCGCCCTGCGCCAGGCAGTGGGCGACGGCATCCGGGTGGTCGTCGGCATTGCCGCCGGCGACGAGTTGCGCGGCCAGTTCCGGAGAGACATCGAGCAGCGCGTCGGGTGCATGGCGTTGGCCGTCGAGTGTGACATCGGCGAGGATGCGAATTCTGGTCATGCGGGTTCCCCAAATGAAAAACGCCCGGACGAATCCGGGCGTTTCTGGTGGCGGCCTTCGATCAGGTCGCGGAGTTGGCGTAGTACTTCCACGGCGATCCGCCGTCGGTCTTTGTGCCGCCGGCACGCATCCATGCCAGGAAGCCGATCTGGCCGAGCTTGGCGTAGGCGGAGTCGTCGAAGCGGAAGAGCGTCAGGCCCATGACATCGCGGATGGTGTAGCGCGAGAAGTCGCCGAAGAGGATCGACTTCGCGTTTGCGGCCATCGTGGCAACGTCCTGATTGATGGTGACGCCGTAGCCGAGCAGGGTGTCCGGCATCTTGCCGCCGAGGCCGTCCCAGCCCGGAATGAAGACCGGGCGGTTCTGGGAGTCCTTCAGCTTGCGCACGACCTTGAGCGACGCATCGTTCATCATCCAGCGGCATCCGTCGTTGCGGTAGGCCGGATCGACGGAGTGCACCAGGTCGACCAGGTCGTCGAAGATGACCGAGGTGGTCTGGCCAGTGGTGCCGACCTTGCCGGAAGCAGATGCGGTGACGACGCCGTTCGGCTGGCTGGAGCCGGTGCCGGTGGTGAAGTAGCTGTTCAGCGTGCGGCCCAGGCGCTCGCCGAGACGCTTGGCGACGAACGCCTCGACATCGACGGCGGCATCCTGCAACAGCTCGAACGGGACGGCGACGATCTTAGACGAGAACTTGTAGGTCGACAGCGTGACGACGCCGAATGACGGGTCGGCAGCGGTGGCCGTGGTGTTCTCGCCGATCAGCTCGCCGGTTTCGGAGGTGCCGTCGGAGGTCGGGTAGTTGATCGGATGGCCGGATTCGGTCTGGATCACGGTAGCGACCTCGCGGACGCCGCCGTAGGCCTTGAGCACGTCGAGCACGGCGCCGTAGACCTCGGTCGGGACGGTGTAGCCGCCTTCGCCGGGCGTCGTGGTGCTCATGGTGGCGCGGATGTCGGCCCAATCCTGCGCCGTCATCGCCTTGTCGCCGCCCTTGACCCACTTGGCGAAGAGGTCGCCGCCGGCGGCGCGGACGCGCTTGGCCTTGGCGTCCGAAACCGCATCGTCGACCTTGCTGTCGGCCAGGGTGTCGAGGAACTTCTGCTCGCGGCCGATGGCGGCATCGATGTCGGACAGTTCGTTGATGAGCTGGTCGTACTTCTCGCCAGCGGCCTGGTCCCACGACTTGTCCTTGTGGGCAGCGTGGAGTTCACGGGCGGAAGCGGCGATGGTGTCGCGGCGACCGCGGAGTTCTTGCAGTTTTTGCATCTGGATTTCTCCTAAAAAGAAAAAGCCGCCCGGAGGCGGCCTCTTGATGTTCTCTGATGCTCAGGCTGCCTGGAATGCCCTCTCGAAC
>DPSD01000740.1 GCA_003538495.1 Accumulibacter sp. | reverse complement strand
CTGACGCGACTTTCACGGTAACACTGCACTGCGGCGGCGGGCGGACGCCGTGGCCTGCTTGACCAGACCCGCCAGCGCATCTAACCAAAAGGAGACTCCATGAAACACCTGCTGATGGCGGCGCTTGCCGCCCTGTCCTTCCACCTCGCGGCAGCCGTTGAAGTTGCCGGCGTCAAGTTCGACGACAAGACGCGCGTCGGTACTGGCGAACTGGTGGTCAATGGCGCTGGCCTGCGCAAGAAGGCCGTCTTCAAGGTTTATGCGATGGCGCTCTACCTGCCGGAGAAAAGCGGTGACGCCGCGGCGGTGCTGGCCGCCAGGGGTGGCAAGCGGATTTCGCTCAGTCTGCTGCGCGACCTCTCGGCGCAGCAGTTTGTCGAAGCCCTGCAGGAGGGCGTCGCCAACAACCATTCGGAAGCTGAGATGGCGGGCCTCAAGGATCGCCTGAAACAGTTTTCCGATACCCTGCTGGCCGCGGGAGAACCCAAGACCGGCACCAGCGTGTTCATCGACTGGCTGCCGGAGACGGGCACACGACTCACCATCAATGGTCAGGTCAAAGGCAAGGACATCGCCGGCGAGGATTTCTACCGGGCGCTGCTCAAGATCTGGCTTGGCAAAAAGCCGGTGCAGGATGATCTCAAGCAGGCGCTGCTCGGCAAGGCGTCGTGAGCGTGACATCGGTCAGGTGAGTGCGTCTCCCGACCCATCCTGCTATCAGGCGGTGGTCAGCGCGCCGGGGTTCTCGCTCGCGGTGCGTTGCGACGACGACGAAATTGAACGCATCGCGTTCCTGCCAGCCGGCGCGGCAGTGACCCCGGGCAACGCGCTGGCTGCTGAAGCCGTGCGCCAGCTGCACGCCTATCTGGCCGACGCCGGATTCGTCTTCGGGCTGCCGCTGCGGCCGTCTGGAACGTATTTCCAGCGCCGCGTCTGGCAGCAGATCGCGGCCATCCCGACGCACCAGACGCGCACCTATGGCGAGCTTGCCAGGGCGCTGCACAACGCGCCGCGGGCCGTTGGCCAGGCCTGCGGCGCCAACCCCTTTGCGGTGGTCGTCCCCTGCCATCGTGTCCTTGCCAGCGGTGGTGGGCTGGGCGGATTCGCCCGCCAGAACGGCGGCTTCCTGCTCGACGTCAAGCGCTGGCTGCTGGCGCATGAAGGCTGCTGAGGCGGAAGCCGCCGAAACCTTCGATGTCGCGGATGTCGCGGATGTCGCGGATGTCGCGGATGTCGCCGAGATCGACGCCTTCTGCGACACCCTGTGGCTCGAAGACGGACTGGCCAAGGCGTCGCTGGCCAGCTACCGCAGCGACCTGATGCAATTCGCCGGCTGGCTCGCCGGGCAGCAGCTCGGCAGCCTGTGTGCCATCGACCAGGCGACGCTGATGCGCTTCGTCGCGAAGCTCTCGCAAACGCTGCGCGCCTCGTCGCAGGCACGCTACCTGTCGACGCTGCGTCGCTTCTATCGGTACCTGCTGGCGCGCGGCCGGCGGAGCGACGACCCGACGCTGAAGATCGCCATGCCGGCGACGCCGTCGCGGCTGCCGAAGGTGCTCTCCGAAGTGCAGGTCGAGCGCCTGCTCGCCGCGCCATCGCCCGAGACGACGCTTGGCCAGCGTGACCGGGCGATGCTCGAAACGCTCTACGCTACGGGCCTGCGCGTTTCCGAGCTGGTCGGGCTGAAGGTTTTCGAACTCAGTCTCGAGATGGGTGTGCTGCGGGTTTTCGGCAAAGGCAGCAAGGAGCGTATCGTGCCGCTCGGCGAAGTGGCCGGCGACTGCTTGCGGCGCTATCTTGCCGAAGGACGGACGGTGCTGCTCGCCGGGCGCCAGAGCGACGACCTGTTCCCGACCGCGCGCGGCTCGGCGATGACCCGGCAGGCGTTCTGGCAACTGATCAAGCGCTACGCGCTGCTGGCCGGAATGGACCCCGCGCGCCTGTCGCCGCACGTGCTGCGTCATGCCTTCGCAACGCACCTGCTCAACCACGGCGCCGACCTGCGCGTCGTCCAGCTGCTGCTCGGCCATTCGGATATCTCGACGACGCAGATCTACACCCACGTCGCCCGCGAACGGCTCAAGTTGCTGCACGCCGCACATCATCCGCGCGGCTGATCCGAGCCCAGGGCCGAGCGCGCTGCGCTTCAGCGATTGCAGTAGTGCACGGTGCCCGGGAGCGTCGCTCCGGTCGGCCACTGACGTCCTGTTTGTTGCCGGGTCGCCGGGCTTTCGACTTCCAGCAGCGTGATGCTTCCGAAATCGAGCGCCAGCTGGCTCCACTCGCCGACCGGCAATTGCAGCCAGTGACCGATGGCGCAACGGATCACGCCGGCGTGTGTGACCAGCGCCACGCGCGGTCCGCGCAAACCCGCGACACAGTCGACGACGCGCCCCTGCAGCATGGCCGCCGATTCGCCGCCCGGCGGTACGAAGTGCAGCAGGTCGGTCGCCCAGGCATCGAGAGACTGGCGGCCGATCTGCTCCCAGCGCTGGCCTTCCCATTGACCGAAGTCGATTTCCATCAGCCGCCGATCGAACAGCGGTCGCGGATGCAGGGCTTGGGCGAGCGCGCGAGTCCGCCGCAAGGGACTGGCGAGTACCGGCGTGCCGGCCGGCAGCAGCGGCCGCAGGCGCGCGGCCAGCGCCTGCGGTGGTTCCGCCTCGACGTCAAGCTGACCGTAGCAGATGCCGGCGTCGATCAGCGGCCGTGGATGACGGATCAGGAAAAGTTGCACAGCAGCCCGAGGTAGAAAGCCACTTCCGAGAGCTGCTGCACGGCACCCAGACAATCGCCGGTGTAGCCGCCGATCTGGCGGCGGAACAGGCGTGCCAGCCAGAATGTCGCCAGGGCGGCCAAGAGGACGCCCAGCGCCGCCTGCGCCGGTGGCAGAAAGAGCAGCGGCAGCAACGCGGTAGACGCGGCGAAACCCAGCTCGTCCCAGCTGATGCGAGTGGCCAGCGGCTTCGCCTTGCCGTCATCGCGGACGTAATCGAGCGAGCGCAACAGCGTCGTCGAGGCGAATCGCGAGAGCGTATGGCCGGCCACCAGCGCCACTGGAATGAGCGGCGGCGGCAACGCGATCAGCGCCGAGAAGCGGGTCAGCAGCAGCATCACCAGCGCCACGGCGCCGAAACTGCCGATGCGCGAGTCCTTCATGATCGTCAGAATCTGCGCCTTTTCCCAGCCGCCACCGAAACCGTCGACCATGTCGCTCCAGCCGTCCTCGTGAAACGCGCCGGTCAGGTAGATCGAACTGGCCATCGCCGCCAGTACCGCCAGCGACGCCGGCCAGAACTGCGCGCAGAACATGAAGACCAGCGCGGCGATCGCGCCGACCAGCAGACCGACCGCCGGAAAGTAGCGCGCCGCCCGGTCCAGTGCCTCGCTGCTGTGACCGACCCACGCCGGGACCGGCAAGCGCGTGAAGAAGCGCAGGGCGCCGAAGAAGTACTCGAGTTCGTTCCTGATCATGGCCTGCAGGCTCCCTGCCGTCGACCTTGCGTCCCCGATCGCCGGCCGCTAGCCGAGTCGCGACAAAAGGCTCAGAAAGTCCTCGGCGTTCATGAAGCCGACCACGCGCACGCCATCGATCTCCCGTCCTTCGCCGTCGAAGAAAAGGATTCCCGGCGGGCCGTAGAGACCGAAGCGCTGCAGTAGGGCCTTGTCGTCGTCAGAGTTGGCGGTGACGTCGGCCTGCAGCAGCGTCCAGCCCGCCAGCTTCGCCTGGACGCGCGCGTCGGCGAAGGTGAAACGCTCCATTTCCTTGCACGAGACGCACCAGTCGGCGTAGAAATCGAGCATCACCGGTTGGCCGGCGGTCTTGATCCGGCTTTCCAGTTCGGCCAGCGTTCTGACCCGGGTGAACGGCAGGTGCCTGATTTCGCCGCTGGCCGCGCTGCTGCGCAGGACCGACAGCGGCTGCAGCGGGTCGCGCGAGCCGGCCAGCGCGCCGAGCAGGATGGCGGCACCGCCGATCAGCATGAAGATGCCGATCCCTTTCCAGAAGCGCTGCCAGCCTCTGGCGTGTGGCGGCAAGGAGTCGAGCGCGTGCAGGTAGATCGCCGGGACGATCAGCAGCAGCGCCCAGGCGACCATCTGCGCGACCATCGGAATGACCGGCGACACCAGCCACACGGCGGTCGCCAGCAGGAGCACGCCGAAGGCCTTCTTGATCGCTTCCATCCACGGGCCGGAGCGCGGCAGCAGCGTTCCGGCCGACAGCCCGACGGCAAGCAGCGGCGAGCCCATGCCGACGCCCATCGCGAATAGCGCTGCCCCGCCGAGGACCGCGTCACCGCTCTGGCCGATATACAGCAGCGCGCCGGCCAGCGGCGCGGCGACGCAGGGGCCGACGATGATCGCCGACAGCGCGCCCATCGCCGCGACGCCGGGCAGTGAGCCGCCGCGGATGTGGCTGGCTTCCTCGGACACCTTGCTTTGCAGGAAGGTCGGCAGTTGCAGCTCGTAGAAGCCGAACATCGACAGCGACAGAACGACGAAGATCAGCGCGAAAGCACCGAGTACCCAGGCGTTCTGCAGTGCCGCCGAGAGCAGCGTGCCGGTCATCCCGGCAGCGACCCCGGCGGCGGCGTAGGTGATCGCCATTCCCAGGACGTAGGCCAGCGACAGCGTGAAGCCGCGCGCGTGTGAAACGCCATGACCATCGCGGCCCGAGCCGACGATGATGCTCGACAGAATCGGAATCATCGGGAAGCAGCAGGGGGTCAGCGCCAGCAGCAGCCCGAATCCGAAAAAACTGACGATCAACAGCCAGAAGCTGGCGTTCCTGAACAGTTGCGCGATCCGTCCCGATTCGTCGGCGGCCAGGTCCGGGATCGGCGGTGGCGCACGCGGCGCGACTGCCGGGTCCGGCAGTTCAAGGTCGAGCTTCTGCGTTTGCGGCGGATAGCAGATGCCGGCGTCGGCGCAGCCCTGCGAAGTGACCTTCAGGGTCAGCGGCAGCGGTCCCGAGCTGTTGCGTTCGACGGGGACGCGGATCACCGCCAGCTGGTAGTAGACCTCGATCCGGCCGAAGGTCGGGTCGTCTTTGACCTTGCCCGGTGGCAGTACCGGCACACCGAGTTGCACTGTTGCCGGCTCGGCGGCGAAACGGAAGTTGTTGCGGTAGAGGTAGTAGCCCTTGGCGATTTCGAAACGGACTTCGATGGTCTGTCCGTCGAGTGCCAGCACAGTTGGCTTGAAAGCGACAGCGGGATCGAGGAACTCGTCGGCGTGCGCCGGACTGGCCAGCGCGATCAGCAGCGAGCCCAGCCAGCAGAACAGAAAAGACAGCGGGGCAGGGCAGTGCCGGCTGGTCATCGCGGGAGGCCCTGGAGATCATCTGGCGCGCTGGTCGAGTCGGCGACCCAGGCCAGGTAGTCGGGCAGTCCGTGGCTCACCGGCAGGGCGATCACTTCCGGCAGTTCGTAAGGGTGGTGGCTGCGAATCGCCGCTTCGAGCGCAGCGTAGCGTTCGCTGCTGGTCTTGATCAGCAGGGGCACCTCTTCGGCGGTCTCGATTGCCGCGTGCCAGCGGTAGACCGAGTGACATGAGGACAGGATATTGACGCAGGCGGCCAGACGCGCTTCGACGAGTTCCCTGGCCAGAGCCTCGGCGGACGGTCGATCGGGGAGATTGGTGAGGACGAGCAGAATGGTCACAGGGCGCATTCTACTCCTTCAGCGCCTGCTCACGACGGCTGCGGGCCGGCCGCGCGAGTTGTACGGCGTGCGCCAGTGCGCAGACGATCAGCGCGAGAGCCGCGCGCCCTCGTCCATGAAGTGGGTGGTCGGAATCAGCGTCTGGTCACCCGGTCCGCTCCTTCAGATGGTCCCGGATCACGTACCGGCCATGCGGGTCGAGGCCGGGCGTCGGTTCGTCGATCAAAGTCCTGGCCAGCCTCGGCCGCCGCTTCATCCCGCCGGACAAGGGCTGGATCGGCGCCTGCTCCTTGCCGGTCGGCCCGGCAAAGTTGAGCAGTGTCGATGATCCCAAAATCCTCGGTTCCAGCCGCTCCGGCGGAGTTCGCTGTCGACGGCGTCGAAGCCTTGGCCGACGCTCTGCCAGTCGTCTTGCCGCCAGAGCCCCTCGATCAGGCGCTTGACTCCG
>DPSD01000738.1:4664-9867 GCA_003538495.1 Accumulibacter sp. | reverse complement strand
GCCCGCCGCCAGCGGTTGCGCAGCGCGATGGCCACCGCTTTCTTGGCTTTGCCCTGGCCAACGATGTGCTTGTCCAGTTCGTAGACGATTTCCTGCGGAGTCATGGACGACATGTTTATTCCAGCACCTCGATGGTCAAGTTCTGATTGGTGTAAATGCATAGATCGCTGGCGATCAGCAGCGACTTGCGGACGATTTCGGCAGGATCCAGCGCGCTGTTTTCAAGCAAGGCGCGCGCAGCCGAGTGCGCAAAAGCGCCGCCCGAGCCAATCGCCACAATCCCGTACTCGGGCTCGACGACATCACCATTGCCCGTGATGATCAGCGAATTGTCGCGGTCGGCGACCGCCAGCATGGCCTCCAGCCGGCGCAGCGCCCGGTCGCTGCGCCAGTCCTTGGCCAGTTCCACGGCGGAGCGCAACAGATTGCCCTGATGCTTGTCGAGTTTCGCTTCGAAGCGTTCAAAGAGGGTGAATGCGTCGGCGGTGCCGCCCGCAAAGCCGGCGAGAATCGCGCCCTGGTGAATGCGTCGAACCTTGCGCGCGCTGGCCTTGATCACCAGGTTGCCGAGCGTCACCTGCCCGTCACCGCCCATCGCCACGCGCGCACCCCGGCGCACGGACAGAATCGTCGTCCCGTGGTACTGATCCATCCAAAACTCCTGTTGTTGGGCTGGTGTTGGCCTAGTTCCTGGCGAGATCGACGTCGGCCACGGCGCGCAGACCAACGACGCGGAACAACTCGGCAAGCAGGTGGTTGGGGTGACGAACAATGATCTGCCGACCGGTCCGTTTGACCGTTGTCAGAACGTTCAGCAGGGCCCCGGCGCTGAGAAAGTCCATCCTCGTCACGGTCGAGCAATCGATCAGCACCGGATCGTTGGCTGCGGCGTAGGCGGCGAGATCGCCAAAACGCGTGCCCTTGACTTCACCCTTGATGACATAGGCCTCGGCCAGCAAGTGGTCCGCAGCGGCCAGGATCAGCGGCGAAGGTTCGGCCTCCTGGACGCGATCGAATTCCCAGGAGGGCGGCGAGATCTCGAAGTTCACGGCGTAGTCGATCGCCATTTCCTCGAACAATTCAAACTGCCCGCGCAGCTGGCAAAGCTCCAGCTTCAGCAACCAGCACGCACGGTTCTCCGGTAGGGCGGGCGCGATCCGACGATCGAGCAGAGTTGCAAGCTGGTCACGTCCCAGCAGGTCGATCTCGCCCTTGCTCCTGCGTGCCTGCTGCAGCATGGCCAGAAGACGTTCACAGCCGGCCGCATCGAGCTGCCGCACCTTCGACAGGTCAAGGCGAAGCTGCGGGCTCTTCTTGAGTGCCGACTGCAGGATTTCGAAACCGGCATCGTTGTCGCCGGTCAGGTCGCCCTTGAACAAGACCGTTCCCAACACCTTCGCCTGCGCCGCCACCGGCGCAGCAGCGTTTCGCCAGATCGGCGGCGACTTCTCGAAGGATTGTGCGTAGTCGACTGCCAGGGTCTCGAAAGGAACTTTCTTGCCGGTCATCCGGAAGAGGTCGAATAGCATCAGCCACAGACGCTCGCCCGCACCCGAGCGGTGCACCCGTGTCGAATTCTCGAGCAACGCCCGGACCACATCGTCCTGACCATTGGCAAAGAGCATTGCTGCTTCTTCGGCCTCGGCATCAATGGGGTCGCTTTCGGTTTCGATCTGGAACTCGGCGGCAAGCTCGCTGAAAACAAACTCGCTGAGATCGAGCGGCGGACCGTCGGCAGTAGGCACCGGCGATGAAAAGGGGAGATCCTCACGGGCCAGGCCGACCGGTGCAGCTGGCGGCGAATTCAGGGTATCGTCCAGCTGCCCACCGGCAGCCGTGCCACGCGCGTCGTGTGGCCGAGGAACGGCCGCTGGCCGGGCAACCATTTTCTTTTCCGGCGGCTGCTTCTTGAAAAACGAAAAAACCATGGGCGAAAAGGGCCGCGAGTGACTTGGCGATAAATTCATCTTGTAACACATCGTCCGGCGCACTGCAATTTGAATCCCGGCCGACCGCGGCCCGGCCGCGTCGACCTTCACTTCCTGCAGGCGCGATCGCCGGCGCCTGCCAACGCTCGACAACGCCAGCGCGTCATCCACCATCCCGCTGCGCGGCAGTCCCGCAAAACATCCTGAAAGCCTTCTCGACGACCTCGCGTGCGAGGGCGCGGACGATGAACACCAGCCGTGTGCCATGATCTTCGTCCGGCCAAGCGGGCAGCACCGATTCCGGGTAACGAATGTGCTGAACGCAGTGCACGACACGCGGCGCGCATTCTCCCACAACGCCGACCAGGCCCTTGACGCGCAGGATCCGTTCGCCGCAGGTGGCGAGCAGAAGATCGATCGCCTCGGCGAACTCCGGCCAGGCAAAAGGCTGTTCGAAGCGCAAGACGAAGGCATGGACGAGGGCGTCGTGGTGCGTGACATCGTGCTGTCGCGGCATTTCCCCACCGGCGCGGGTAGCGGCAACCTTTTCCTCGGCCAACCAGCGGCGAACGTCGGCGCCCCTGACGGCCGGATCATAAAGACCACAGCCGATGACCTGCTCCGCACCAATCACCCCGTGGCGCACTTCGATCTGCGGCGCACCCGGGTTGACGCGCGTCAGCCGCCTCGCCACCCGGGCAATCTCTTCGGGCTTTGCCAGATCGCACTTGGTGAGCAGCAGACGATCGGCCATCGCAACCTGCCTGACTGCCTCGAAATGACGGGCAAGCTGAAGATCGGCGTGCGTAACGTCAACCGCAGTCGCGACCCCATCGATGCGATAGCGTTCGGCAATGAAAAAATCCTCAAGCAGGGTGTACAACACCGGCGCCGGATCAGCCAGGCCGGTGGTTTCGATCAACACCCGCGAGAAGGCCGGGATCTCGCGCCGCAACCGGCGCATGAACAGGTCGCGCAGGCCACCTGCCAGCTCGCCGCGCACGCTGCAACACAGGCAGCCCGACGCCAGGACCACGAGGTGGTCGTCGATCTTGTCCACCAGGTGATGGTCGACGGCGACGGCGCCGAACTCATTGATGAGCACCGCGGCGTCGGCCAGTGCCGACTGCCGTAACAGCTGGTTAAGCAAAGTCGTCTTGCCCGCACCGAGAAAGCCGGCCAGGACGGTCACCGGAATCGCCCGCTGCGGGTCTAGTGCCGGCACTGCCGGTGTCCATGCCAAGCGGTCGCGCCGGAATCGCACACCAGATTAGCGCCCGTCGCGTGGCTGAGCGGCGCTGCCGAAGCAAACCTCATTGGCCCATACCGGCGCACTGGGCGCAGCGCCCACGCAGATCGAGTTCGATACGTGACAAGGAAAATCCCGCGGGCAGGCTGGGTGCTGTCGGCGGTGCGGCCTCAAGACAGAAGACGCGCCCACAGTCTTCGCAACGAAAGTGCGTATGTGCCGCATGCTCACCGGCAGCAGCGGCCGAAAAACGGAACAGGCGCTGCGCATCGGTCTGGCGATGCGCCAGACCACGTTCCACCAGCCAGTCAAGAACGCGATAGAGGGTGACGCGGTCGAGTGCCAAATTGCCGAGCGCTTGCTCGATCTCGTGATGGCTCAATGCTGCCGGTGCAACTCGGAGCAGCAACAGGACGCGGACGCGTGCCGGCGTCGCCCGCGCGCCCGCCTGGCGAATCAGCAGGGCGACGCGCTCAGCTTCGGCCAGCCTATCGAATGAGGGAGCAGCGACGGTTATCATGACCATAAATTTAAGCACAGCCAGAGCACAGACGCTACACGGTTGCAGTATTCGCGTACTGCCGGGCGCTCCCGATGCGACAGGCAAGCGTAAGGTTGGCCGTTCTTCCGACGACCACCGCACATCCCGCGCACAACTGCCGTCGCACCATTCCACCATTCCACCATTCAATCATTCAGGAGAAGGCCATGTCTTCCGCCAGCAGATGGGCATCAGCGGTCGCTGCCCTGAGCCTGCTCGGCGTCGCCCATGCAGCGGCCGCCGAGCCAGTGCGCTGCGTCAAGCAAAGTCCGGCCCACCGCGTCGCGCTGGTCGAACTGTACACCTCCGAAGGTTGCAGCAGTTGCCCACCGGCAGACCGCTGGCTGGGGGAACTGTCGCAGCGCTTTTCGGACGAACAGCTGCTGGCCTTGTCTCTGCACGTCGATTACTGGGACTACATCGGCTGGCAGGATCCCTTCGCCCAGCCACGTTTCGCGGAGCGACAGCGATGGCTGACGAGTCTGGCGGCGGCCAGCACGATCTACACGCCGGAAGTATTCACCAACATGAAGGAGACTCGCGGATGGCACCAACACGCGCCTTTTGCCGCGCAGGTCGAATCCATCAACCGCTTGCCGGCAGCTGCCGAGATCACTCTGCAGATGCAGAATGCCGGAGACACGGCGCTCGATCTGGAAGCTCGCTTCACGCTGCGCAAGGGCTTTAGTTCGGCGCGGACGGCCGAGGCGATCGTGGTGGTCTTTGAAAACGAGCTGCGCAGCGACGTTCGAGCCGGCGAGAACCGCGGCGCCCGACTGCAGCACCAACGAGTCGTGCGCTACTGGTCAACAGCCATCGCCCTGCGTGCTCCCGACGCGCAGACGGTCTGGCGCGAGACCTTGAAGCTCCCGCCGGGCTGGCAGCGTGAAAAGCTGGGGCTGGCCGCCTTTGTTCAGGACCCACAGGCTGGCGAGGTGCTGCAGGCGATAGCGATGACCGGCTGCGCCGGGCAGCAGTCCACCGGTGGGATCAACAGTTAGAGCAGTCAATCTTCGATGGAGAACGCAATGAATCGTCGTCAAACACTGAAATGGCTGGGCGGCTTGTCCGCCTTCATGCTTCCGGTTGCCGCTCCTGGCCCGACCTGGGCCAGTGCCGGCGCTGGCGCCGGGCTACGGAAATCGAAAGCCGAATGGGCGGCGCTACTGCCGCCAGCGTCGTATCGCGTGCTCTTCGAGGAGGATACCGAACGCGCCGGCAGCAGCCCTCTGAACCAGGAGAAGCGTGACGGAACATTCGTCTGCGCCGCCTGCTACCTGCCGCTGTTCGACAGCTCGACCAAGTACGAGAGTGGTACCGGCTGGCCCAGCTTCTGGCAGCCTCTGCTGGACGCCGTTGCCACCAGGACCGACTTCAAGCTGATTTATCCACGTACCGAGTACCACTGCTCGCGCTGCGGCGGGCATCAGGGCCATGTCTTCAATGACGGCCCCAAGCCTACCGGCAAGCGCTACTGCAACAACG
>DPSD01000738.1:0-4533 GCA_003538495.1 Accumulibacter sp. | reverse complement strand
AAGTACGACAGCGGCACCGGCTGGCCCAGCTTTTTTCAGCCCCTGGCGGGTGCGCTGGGCACCTCGACCGACTACAAGCTGCTCTACCCGCGCACCGAATACCACTGCATCCGCTGCGGCGGGCACCAGGGCCACGTCTTCGACGACGGCCCGCCGCCCACGGGCAAGCGCTACTGCAACAACGGCGTCGCGCTGCGCTTCGTACCACGCGACGAGAGGCTACCGGAGCTGCGGACATGAGCATGAGCATGCGTCTGCCCCTGGCCGCGATGGCCACGCTGTTGCTGCTGCTCGGCGGTCGTGCCGCGGCAGCTGACCTGCCCGCTGGCAAGGCCGCCGCTGGCGGCGCGGCGATTTTCGCCGGTGGCTGCTTCTGGTGCAGCGAGGCCGACTTCGAGAAGGTACCGGGAGTGATTGCCGTGGAGTCCGGCTATACCGCCGGCCAGACCGTCAACCCGACCTACGAACAGGTCAGTTCGGGAACCACCGGCCACACCGAGGCGGTGCGCGTTTTCTACGATCCGCAGAAGGTCAGTTATGCGCAGCTGGTCGAATACTTCTGGCACCACAGCGACCCAACGGTCAAGAACCGGCAGTTCTGCGACGTCGGCAGCCAGTACCGCAGCGGCATCTACTGGCAGACGGAAGGCGAGCGCAAGATCGTCGAAAAGAGCCGCGACGCTCTGCTGGCCAGCGGCAAGCTGCCGCGCATCGAGACCGAGATTGCCGCCGCAACGACCTTCTATCCGGCCGAGGAGTACCACCAGGACTACTACAAGAAGAATCCGATCCGCTACGCCTACTACCGCAGCGGCTGCGGCCGCGACATGCGGATCCAGAAAATTTGGGGTGGCAGCTAGCTGGCCTCGATCGCGGCGGCGCTGCGACCGGCGGTCACCGCCTGCCGCAGCGCAGTCAATCGACCTGGCAGAGCAGGCCCTTGAGATATTCGCCTTCGCTGAAATGCAGCGCCACCGGGTGGTCCGGCGGTGCTGCCAGGCGGCGCAGGATGCGTGCGTCGCAGCCGGCGGCAACGGCCGCATCGGCGACGATCTCCTGGAAGTGTTCGCGGCGAATACCGCCCGAACACGAGTAGCTCATCAGCAAGCCGCCCGGATTGAGCAGGCGAAAGCCGAAGACGTTGATATCCCGGTAGGCGCGTGCGGCGGCCGCGGCGTGCGCGCCCGAGGGCGCGAACTTGGGCGGATCGAGAATGACCAGGTCGAAACACCGACCGTCGCTCTTGAGCTCGCGCAGAAAACTGAAGACGTCGGCCTCGCGCCACTCGGCGCGGCTGGCGTCGAGTTGCGGGTTGAGCTGCAGGTTGTCGACGGCGGTCGCCAGCGCCGGACCCGAGGAGTCGACCGACAGCACGCTGCTGGCGCCACCGCCCAGCGCCTGCAGCGAAAAGCCGCCGGTGTAACAGAAACAGTTTAGCGTCGCCCGGCCGGCAGCCAACTCGCGGGTCAGCAGGCGGTTGTCGCGCTGGTCGAGATAGAAACCGGTCTTGTGCCCGGCGACGATATCGACCTTGAGCCGGAGACCGTTTTCGTCGATTACCAGCGCCTCGTCGGCGGCGTCGCCGAGCAGCCAGCCGCTCACCGGTTCGAGTCCCTCGAGCCGGCGCACGTCGGAATCGGAGCGCTCGTAGATGCGTGCGCAGCCGGTCGCCCGCTGCACGGCGGCAACGATCGCCCGCCGCCACTTGTCGGAGCCGGTGGCGGTCAGCTGCAGCACCACGCTGTCGCCGTAACGATCGGCGATCAGTCCCGGCAGGCCGTCAGACTCGCCGTGAATCAGCCGCAGGCCGTCCTGTCCGCGCAATTCGGGCATCCACTGCCGACGTTGCACCGCCGCCTGGATGCGCCGCTTGAAAAACGCGTCATCGATGATTTCGTTGGCGTCGAAGCTCCACACCCGCGCACGAATCTTCGATTCCGGACTCCACGCCGCCTTCGCCAGCGGCCGGCCGTTGGCCGCCACGACGTCGACGGTATCGCCCGGCCGGGCGCGACCGCGCAAACCATCGACCGAAGCGGCAAAGATCCACGGGTGGCGGCGGGCGAGCGAGCGGTCCTTGCCCGGCAGAAGAACGAGTTGAGCCATGCTGGCGTTCCGGTGTTCAGCGCCCGGCAGCGCAACCGGGCGACAGGGTGGTGAATCATGAGCAACGCAGTGTACCAGTGTTGCACGACATGCTCCCCGCACCTGCGCGTCGAACGCCGGACGGCGGGAAGATCCTGGCGGCTGACCGAGTCCCTGCCCGACAGCGCTGCCGCGCTTTTTGAGCACCATCAACGAATGCTCTGGCCGGAAGCTCCTATAATCAACCGCCGTACGCCGCCCCCCACCGATGGAGCCCTGATGAAACGTCTGACTTTGCTCGCCACGCTGAGCTTGCTTGCCTGGCCGGCGGCCGCCACACCCGAAGAAGGGCTCTCGGCAATCGGGGACTTGGGACAACTGAACGGTCAGGCACTGGCCTGCGGCAACATGAGCGTCGCCAGCCAGGCGAAGAAACTGGTCATCGCGCACGCGCCGAAGACCCGCAACTATGGCGAGGTCTTCGAAGAACAGACCAACGCCGCGTTCCTCAGGCAGGGCAAGGATCACGCCGAGTGCCCGACGGACGAGGACTTTGCCGGCGCACTGCGCAGCCTGTCGAACCGTTTGCAGGTCGCCCTGCCAGCGCCGCCGCAGCCATCGCCGCCGCCAGCAAACCAGGCCGCAGGCCGATGAGGAGTCTGCTCCTGGCCTTGCTGACCGCCTTTCTCGCGCTGCCGGCGGCGGCCGCCGATGGGGCGGCGGAGCCGGCCAGCGCCGGCGCGGCGCAGCCACCCGGTGGCCGCTACCTGCTGATGGACGTCAACGGACGGGCGGTCAGCAACGAGGACTTCCCGGGGCAGTTCCAGCTGCTCACCTTCGGCTACACCTTCTGCCCCGACATCTGCCCGACGACGCTGGCCGAGATGGCGGTGGTCCTCAACAGCCTGGGCAAGGACGCCGCCCGTTTGCAGGCGCTGTTTGTCACCGTTGACCCGGAGCGCGACACGGCCGGCGCTCTGCGCCCCTACGTCGCCTTCTTCGACGAACGGATCATCGGCCTGACCGGTTCGCCCGCACTCGTCCGGAAAGCCGCCGACGCCTTCAATGTACGCTACGAAAAAGTCAGGGAACCAGGCGCTCCAGCAGAACAGTATGCGGTGGACCACTCTGCCGGGATGTTCCTGCTCGGCCCGGACGGTGACTACATCCGGAAGTTTGCTTACGCCATGCCGCCGGTCGAGATCGCCAGGCGGATTCGCGAGCTGATGGCCCAGGCACCCTCCCGTCGGCAAGCCGGACTCTTGGCGCCGGTGGGCGAGTAGCCATCGGCTCCGGCAGAACATCCTGGCGCGCAGCAAGAACTCAGCCGCTTCGTCGTCAGCGAGCCCTACGTGCGACAGCGACCCGGCTGGCCGGCAGAAATTCGCCCACTTTTACGAGGAGAAGAACGCCATGAGATCAGCGTCGATTGCCTTTGCCCTGCTGCTGCCGGCCTTGGTCGCCAGTGCCACCGAAACACTGCCCTGCCCGCTGCTTGCCAGCGCCATCCAGGTCGGCAACTGCCCTGACGAGGCTGAACTGCAGTACACCTTTACCGGCTACTGTAGCGATAACCGGCGGATGTACGAGCAGGATGCAGAGGTGTGCACCGATTACCAGCAATACCGGAAGCTCAAGAACGTCGCCCACTGGGAATCGGCGGACGGCGCCTTCACCGCGTACCTCTCGTGCGACTTGCCGGCAGAGCAGATCAGGGCCGCTCGCGCGTCCCGGATGACGATCGCCAAACGGGGACAGATCAGCCTGCTGGCGTGCCACTACGGTGAAGACAACAGCATCAGCTTCACCTATCGCTCGCGGCTGCAATGCAAGGTCGCGGGCGATGGCCACTGCGCGCCAGCGGCGGCCTGCCAGGCCATCTGCGAATGAGGTCAGTTCCGCACGCGCAGACGGGAGATCCGTTTCGGCGATGGCAGCGGCGCTAGCCGGGAGGCTAACCCCGCGGCTTCCGGGTCCAGCTCCAGCCAGCGCTGCCAGGACCACTCGCGGCAACTGACACCCGAGACCGGCGATCCGGAACAAGGTCCGCGGGTTACGCCGCGAGCACCCAGCAACGCACAACGCGGCGCATACCAGAGGTACGCGCCGCGCGTGTTACAGGCACCGACAAGTCAGATCTTGGGCTTGGTCGGAGTGCTCATTTCAGTCTGGCCATCCTTGGCTTTATCAGCCGAGCAGGCGACAGCAGTTGCACTTGATAGCGCCAGCGCCAAGGCCATCAGGCCGGCGGTGAGGTTCCTCATACGCATCTCCCGGTAACTGCCGAAATTGGCAAGGCCAATGTAAGCCGATGCCGTCCCGAAAACAAGCCCAATCGTCTAATGGGTTTTCAGCACAGCTTGACGACGATGTCGTCCAGCGCGTTGGCGGCGTCGGCCACGCGGTCGCCAGCGTTGGACATGTGACGATAGGTCTCGCGCCGCTTGA
>DPSD01000317.1 GCA_003538495.1 Accumulibacter sp. | reverse complement strand
TCCGCCTGGCAGTACCTCGGCACCGTCATCGCCGCCGCTCGCAAAGGCTTGCAGCTCCCCGGGCTTCCTGCTATCCCGGCTGCGGCATAGGGGTGTGAACGATTACCCCGGATCGGCACCGCCGCCGACCGGCTCGGGTCGAGCACGAAGTGGATCACCGATTCGCACTGGAACACCCAGAAGTACCAGCGCTGTCCGACCGTTAGACCATCGCCGGCATGTGCTGTTGCTGCCCCTACCCGTCTGCCGCCAAGACTTCCTCAGACAAGCCGCCCACCGGCAGCCAGACACGAAATCGCGTGCCCTGACCGGGGACGCTGGCGAGATCGATTCGCCCGCCGTGCTTGGCGACGATCCCGTAGGACACCGAAAGGCCGAGCCCGGTACCCTTGCCGACCGGCTTGGTGGTAAAGAAGGGTTCAAAAACGCGCTTCTTCACCGTTTCGCTCATCCCCTGGCCGTTGTCCTCGATCTCGAACCACACCCAGTCCCCCTCGACGCGGCTGCGCAGGTGGATGACGCCGGCACTCTCGATCGCCTGCGCCGCGTTGACCAGCAGGTTCATGATCACCTGATTGATCTGCGGTGCGTTGCACAGCACCTCGGGCAGCGGGCCGAGGTCGCGCCCGACCTTCGCCTTGTACTTGATTTCGTTGTTGACCACATTGAGCGTGCTCTCGATGCAGGCGTTGAGGTCGACGCGTTTCCACTCGCCGGAATCGACGTGCGAGAAGTCCTTGAGGTCCTGGACGATCCGGCGGACGCGTTTTATCCCGTCGGCCGATTCGTCGAGCAGGTCGATCGTGTCCTGGCGCAGAAAGGCGATGTCGACGGTGTCGCGAACCGCGTCCAGCTCGGCCTGCGCGGCCGCCGGCAACGACACCCGCCCGAGTGCCGCCTCGTAGGCATCGACCAGCTGGAACAGGCTGCCGACGTAATCGGCGAGCGTGCGCATGTTCGAACTGACGAAACCAACCGGGTTGTTGATCTCGTGCGCGACGCCCGCCGCCAGTTGCCCGATCGACGCCAGCTTCTCCGATTGCAGGAGCTGGTTCTGCGCCTCCTCGAGGCGGCGGTTGGTCTCTTGCAGGGTCAGCAGGTTGGCGTGCAGGGCTTCCTCGGCCTGCTTGAACGCCGAGCGGTCCTCGATCAGCCAGATCGTTCCCTTGGCGGGATCGCCCGGATCGATGACGTAAGCGATCAGATTGGCCCAGATCGGGCTGCCGTCGGCACGCTGCATATACAGCTCGTGCTGGAACGGCTGGCCGGTCGAAAGCAGCGGAAACGCCAGCCGGCCGACCTCCGCGTACTCCGCGTCGCTACGGTAGAGCGCTCGCCCGGCAAGGCCGATGGCGGTGTCGCCGGGATAGCCGAACAGCGCGGCGAAGCTCGCGTTGTAACGGATGATCTGGCGGTCGCGGGTGAAAATGATCGCCACCGAAGCGTTGTCCATGATCGACCGCATCTCGGCCATCGTCACCCGATGCGCCTCGGCGCTCAGCCTCACTTCGGTGACATCTTCGAGAACCCAGACGGTGCCGGCTTCGGTACGCCGCGGATCGACCGCCCGCCCATAGACATGACACCAGATCAGCGAGCCGTCCCGGCGCTGGTACTGCCAGTCGGACTGAAACGCCTGGCCGGCGGCCAGCAATGGTCCGGCCAGGCGTCCGAGTTCCGCGTAGTTCTCGGCGGAGGGGTAGGTCGCGATCCCCGGCAGCCCCTCGAGTTCCTCCGGCCGGTAGCCGAGGATCATCGCCGCACGTTCGTTGCAGCGGTAGATCACGCGATCGCGGGTATAGACGATCCCGACCGCGGCGTTGTCGAAGATCGCCCGATACTCGAGCAACTGGGCTGCAACGCCGGCGTCGGCTGCAGCGGTCGTCTGGGCGGTCTGGGTGGTCCGGGTCGATTGGGGCATGTTCATCTCCGATCGGCCACCAGGCCGACAACAGGGGCATCGCGGCTCAATCATGCGCCCCGAGCACGCCCAGAGCAACCGTTTCGCATCGACCCCGCGCGTGGCGTCGGTCGGGTCGGTGTCGGACCACCCGCCGCCAGACGACAGGCGCGTTTGACCGCGCTTGCCGGGAGCGCCGATACTCTCCGCATGTGCCGCCGGATCTCCTATCCTTCAGTCGGTAGCGGCGCGCCGCCGAAGCACCGCCGAGGCAGCCCCGCGAACGCCGCTTCGCCGCCGGTCGACGGATTGCGGACGGCGGCGCGCATCACCGGGAGGACCCTGATGAATCCTGATCCGTACGCGCGCAGTGGTCCGCCGGGCCGTGCATCGAGCTGCCGACCGTGACCGATCGCCAGAATCTCGCCAGCTGGAGTCTGGACCTTGACCGGGCGCGTTTTGCGCAGGCGCTGGCGGCGCTCGGCGCCCTGCTCGCCGCTGGCTGGCGCCCGGCACTGCGCAGCGGCAGCCGATCGGCTCCCGCACCCTCGCCCGCGTTCGCGGCAACGATCAGCGCCTCGCCCGGCCCAGACCAGGCACGGGCGATCAGCGCCGCCCTGCTGGCAGCGCACCGGGAAGACGGGCGCATTGCCTGGCAGGCGCCCGGCGTAAGCACGCCCGGCGGGCTGCCCGCCGCCTCGGTACTGGCCGACGCCTGGTCGGCGTTGCTCGGCGAAGCCTCCGGCAACCTGCGCATCGCGGTACGCAGCCGCTCGCGGCGCTGGCGGACGCTGCTGCCCTGGTTGCAGGCCTTGCAGGAACCGGCGGTCGGCGCCAGCAGCGTCTTTGTCGCCGACGC
Source organism: Accumulibacter sp. (assembly GCA_003538495.1). The sequence continues at coordinate 8,268 of DPSD01000317.1, read as the reverse complement.
CTTCGCCGGCGACGGGCGAATCGATTGGCAACTGCCGCTGCAGCTCGGCGTTCTGCCCGACGATCCCCTTGCCGAGGCCTTTTCACGGTTTCAGCCGGCACCGCCGGAATCCTCGGAACCGTCGCGGTATCGCTTCGGCGTCGCCGGCCGCAGCCGCCCGCGCCTGGAAATCCTGGTCTTCAGCGGCTCGCTGCGGCAGACCGCGAGCCGCCTGTTGAGCCGGCGTTCGCCGAGCCACGCCGCGCTGGTGCTGCTGTTGGGCGGTCTGGACGCCGACGGCGACGCGCTCGAACCGCTGCTGCGCATCGTCGCCGACGAGTTGTCGGCCGAGGGCGTGGTTTGCGTCACGCCGGTCAGGAATTCGGGCGGCGATGGCCATCATGGCGACCATTGGGGCATCGCCGCCATGCGCCGCCTGGCCGACGAACTCACGCACCGCCGCCCGCTGGACTGCGCCCTGGCCGAGGTCTTCGGTACCACCGTAACGGCTTTCCTGGGCGGCGACCTGCTGCGCCTGAGCCGCCTGTCGCAAGCGGCCGACGCGCCAGCAGCGCGCTCGCGCCAGCCCGGGGCTGAACCAGGGGCCGCCGAGTCGCGCTTCATCCAGCACGGCTTCTGGCGCCGGCACGACGGGCAACTGGTCGAGGAGCGGCAACGGCTGCTGCTCGGCGTGCCGGTGCTGCTGCGGCTGCGGATCGGCCCGCCGGACGCCCGATGGCAGTCGGCGCCGGCGCCGTTTCCGGCGCATGAACTGCCACGCCAGCAGCGGCGGCATCGGCTGCAGGTGGTCTTTCACGAACCGGCGCAACTCGACCAGCCGCTGCTCGGCGAGCTGCTGCTGCCGCGAAGCGGGCCGAGCAGCGTCGCCGAACTGGTATTCACGCCGCGCGCTGGCGGCGATTTCGCCGGGCGGATCAGCGTCCTGCACCGCGGCCGGGTGCTGCAGACGGTACTGATCCACACCCGCGTCGCCGAACCCGGCGAAACCGTCGATGCGCAACAGACGATCAGCCAAAGCCTCGAAGCGTGCGTTCGCCGGAACTGGGGCGAGCTCGGGTCGCGGCGGCGCTTTGACGCCTCGTTCATCCTCAACCACAGCCATGACCAGCGGCCGCTGCTCACCGGCATCGCCGGCAAGCGCGCCTGGGCCAAGGACCTCAGCGGCATCGACGAGCCGATCGCCAGCATCAATCAGCTGCTCTCCAACGTCGCGCACAGCGTCGCCGACTACAGCGGCGGACTGACCGAAGGCGACAACCTGAAGCTGTTCATCGAGCTCGCGCGCCTCGGCGCCGACCTCTACTCGAGCCTGGTGATCGACAACCTGCAGCCCTTGCAGCGCGAAGGGATGGACGTCGACCAGGAGACCCACATCCAGATCGTCAGCACCCGTGCCGACGCGGTGGTGCCCTTCGAGTTCATTTACCAGTACCAGCCGCCGGACGACGACGCCGGCGTCAGCTTCTGTCCGAACGCGCTCAAGGCGCTCGAAGACGGCGCCTGCCCGGCCGGCTGCGCCGGCCAGCAGGACGCACGCCGGCACGTCTGTCCGATGGGTTTCTGGGGTCTGCGCAAGGTCATCGAAAGGCACGTCTACAACCCGGCGGTCGAAGTCCCCGACCAGGCCGAGGTGATCGTCCAGGCCGAGCCGGCCGGCGACCGCGTTCGCCTGCAGCTCGACCAGTCCGCGCTGGTGGCCTACAGCCAGGAAGTGGCGGCGGCCGCAGTCGACCCGCTGCTCGCTTCGCTGCGCAGCCAGCTGCACGGCGAGGTCGAGGTGGCGGCAAACTGGGAGCAGTGGAAACAGGCGGTCACCGGCAGGCAGCCGACGCTGCTGGTCGCTTTCCCGCACAACTCCGGCGAGCGCCAGGAGATCGCTCTGGAGGTCGGCGGCGTCGCCTTCAAGACGCTGCGTCTGCCACCCGAGTACGTCCACGTCGAGGGCGGTCCCTACCCCCTGCTGCTGTTGCTCGGCTGCGACACCGCCAGCACCGCGCAGCAGTACGCCAACCATATCCGCTACTTCAGGCAGGCCGGCGCGGCGGCGATCGTGTCGACCATTGCCACGGTCTTCGGTCCGCACGCGGTCAAGGTCGGCGAGAAACTGCTGCAGACGCTGCTGGCGATCCAGCGGCAATCGACGCTCGACGCGCGGTCCGACGCAGCGCCGTGCCTCGGCGAAGCGCTGCGCGAAGCCAAACGCCAGGCGCTGCGCGCCAGCCTGCCGATGGCCCTGTGCGTCGTCGCTTTCGGTGACGCCGACTGGCGGATCTGACGGGGGACAGCTGATGACCACCGATCAATTCCTTCGCGTCGAAATGTTGCCGGCGCTGCACGGAGACTGCCTGCTGGTCGAATACGGCGACAGCGCGCGCAGCCGCCGCCTGCTGATCGACGGCGGCCCGATTGCCACCTACCCCTATCTGGAGGCGCGCCTGAACGCCCTCCCCGCCGGCGACCGGCGCTTCGAACTGGTGGTCATCAGCCACGTGGACTGCGACCACGTCGAAGGGATCGTTCGCCTGCTCGCCAACCAGCCGCTGCCGATCCGGGTCATCGACCTGTGGTTCAACGGCTGGCGTCATCTGGTTGCCGGCGGGCATCTGCTGGGTGGCCAGCAGGGCGAGTTTCTCAGCGCGTTGATTGTCCGCCGTTTCGAGCAGGGCCAGTGGAACGGCGCTTTCGCCGGTCAGGCGGTGGTCGTCCCGGAACAGGGACCGCTACCCGAGCAGACCCTGGCCGGCGGCCTGCGGCTGACGCTGCTGTCGCCGACGCCGACGACCCTCGACACGATGCGCGACGCGTGGCAGGCGGACCTCGGCGCGGCGATCGCCCCCGGCGACCTCGACGGGGCGTGGCGGCGCCTGGCGCAGCGCAAGGCTTATCTGCCCGGCCAGGGATTGCTCGGGACCACTCCCGAACTCGACACCCTGCTCGAACGCCAGCTCAAGGTCGACCGCGCCGCGGCCAATGGCAGTTCGATCGCCTTCCTCGCCGAGTTCGCCGGCAAGTCGTGTCTGTTTCTGGCCGACGCCTACCACCAGGTGATCGGCGAGTCGATCAAACGCCTGTTGCGGCAACGCGGGCAGACGCTGCTCCGGGTCGACGCGGTGAAACTCGCCCACCACGGCAGCGCCGGCAACATCAGCGACGAGTTGCTGGCGCTGATCGACTGCCCGCGCTTTCTGATCAGCACCAACGGCAGCCGCTTCCGGCACCCGGACGCCGAAGCGATGCAGCGGATCATCGCCCGCTCGCTCCACCAGCCGCCGACGCTGTGTTTCAACTACGACAGCAAGACCACCCGCCCGTGGGCCTCGGCCGAATTGCAGAAGCAACTGAATTATCGTGCCGAATACAACCCGCGTCCGGATGCGCCGTACCTGATCGACCTTTGACGCCCGGCGCAGGAACGTCTGGTCGGCGTGCGAAAAGCCACGCTCGCGGCATGGCCGGCGTAGTATCCTGAGACGATCAGGCTGGTGAGGCTTCGGAGGTCAATCGGTGACAGATCAACAGGCAAGCGCAGGGCAACTCGCCGGGCCGCCGCCGGCAAACGCGTCCGCGGCGTCGCCCGAGTGCCGCCGCCCCGAGCACTTGCCGATCGTCGGCATCGGCGCCTCGGCTGGTGGCCTCGAGGCCTACGAGGCATTCTTCCGCCAGCTGCCGCCCGACAGCGGTTTCGCCTTCGTGCTGGTGCCGCACCTCGACCCGGACCACGCCAGCCTGCTCACCGAGATCCTGCAGCGCTCGACAGCGATGCCGGTGGTCGAGGCCGCAGACCGGCTAACGGTGGCTGCCGATACGGTCTACGTCATCCCGCCCAACCGCGAGATGGCGATCCGCAACGGTCAGCTGTGCGTCTCCGCACCCGCGTTGCCACGCGGCCTGCGGATGCCGATCGACGCCTTCCTGCGCTCGCTGGCCGACGACCAGGGCGACCGGGCGATCGGCATCGTCCTTTCGGGCACCGGCACCGACGGCACCCTCGGGCTGCGGGCGATCCACGGCGTCGGCGGCGTCACGCTGGTCCAGGAACCGGCGTCGGCAAAATTCCCCGGCATGCCGGAGAGCGCGATCGGCGCCGGCTATGCCACCTGTGTGCTGCCGGTGGCCGACATGGCGACGGTGCTACTGGCCGGGGCGGGCCAGCCTGCCTTGCGCCAGCGGTCGCCAGCGACCAGTGCCGCGACCGGCACCGAGGCCACCGAAGCCGAGCTCAACGCGGTGCTGAAGCTGCTGTACGCCGCCACCGGTCACGATTTCTCGCACTACAAGAAGGGCACCATCGGCCGGCGCATTGCGCGACGAATGCTCCAGCAGCAACTGTGCCACGTCGACGACTACCTCGACTACCTCGGCGCACATCCCGACGAGGCACGGGCCCTGTTCAAGGATCTGCTGATCAACGTCACCAGTTTCTTTCGTGACCCGGAAGCCTTCGCGGTTCTCGGACAGCAGATCCTGCCGCAGTTGCTCGCCGACAAACCGGCAGGCTACGTGCTCCGCATCTGGGTGGCCGGCTGCGCTTCGGGTGAAGAGGCGTACTCGATTGCGATCCAGGTGCGCGAGTTCATGGACCAGACGCAACAGGCGTTCAAGGTCCAGATCTACGGCACCGATCTCGACGAGGAGTCGATCGCCGTAGCCCGCGCCGGATTCTACCCGCCGAACGTCGCCGCCGACCTGACGCCGCAACGCCTGCAACGCTTCTTTGTCGGCGAGGACGCCGGCTACCGGGTAAGGAAAGAGATTCGCGAGATGCTGGTGTTCGCGGTCCAGAACGTGCTCAGGGATCCACCGTTCACCAGGCTGGACCTGATCAGCTGCCGCAACGTGATGATCTACCTTGAGCCGGAAGCGCAAGAGCGCCTGATTCCGTCGCTGCACTACGCGCTGAGGCCGCAGGGCGTGCTGTTCCTGTCGCCGGCGGAAAGTCTCGACAGTCATGCCAAACTGTTCGCGCCGGTGAACCGCAAGTGGCGCTTCTACCGGGCGATCGGCACCGCGGCTCCGACCCGCGCCTGGAGGACCGCTGGCCTCCCCCTGCCCGGCGCTAGCCCAGGCAATCAGGACGACGATCTGCCCAGTAAGGCCAGGCAGGGCAGTCTCGCCGACCTGACCCGGCGGGCGCTGCTGCAGTCCTTTGCGCCGGCGTCGGTGGTCACCGACGCCACCGGCAACATCGTCTTCGTGCATGGCGACACCGGCCGATTCCTGCGCCCTGCACCGGGACGAGCAACGCTCAACGTCGTCGACATGGCCCTCGATGGTCTCCAGCCCGAACTGCGCAGCGCCCTGGACAGCGCTTCCGGGCAGGGCGTCACGACCAATGAGCGCCAGGTGCCGGTACGCATCAGCGGTGACCTCCGGACGGTCAGGCTGAGCGTGCGTCCACTGGCCAGCCCGGACGCCAGCCAACAACTCGTACTGGTAAGTTTCCAGGATGTCGCGGCAAGCGCGGCCAGTGCACCGGCCGCAGCGGCACTCGACAAGACAAGCCCCGCGCTGCGCCGGGTCGAAGAACTCGAGCGCGACCTCGCGCAGACCTGGGAAAACCTGCAGGCGACGATCGAGCGGCAACAGGTCACCAACGAAGAGCTGATGTCGACCAACGAGGAACTGCAATCGACCAACGAGGAACTGCAGTCGACCGTCGAGGAACTGGAAACGTCCAAGGAGGAACTGCAGTCGATCAACGAAGAACTGGTCACCGTGAACGGCGAGTTGCAGGCCAACATCGAACACCTGGCACGAACCCAGGGCGACCTGAAGAATCTGCTCGACAACATCAGCGGCGGCCTGATCTTTCTCGACCGGCAACTGCTGGTCCGCCGCTTCACACCCGCGGCGACCGACCTCTATCGCCTGCTGGCCAGCGACATCGGCCGCCCCTTGGCCGATATCAATCCGCGTTTCGACGGCCCGGACCTGCTGGGCGACGCCCGAACGGTACTTGCTACGCAACAACCGGCCGAGCGCGAACTGCGCAGCGTCGATGGCCACCACTATCAAGCCCGCCTCAAGCCTTATCGCACACCGGATGACGACGTGGACGGGGTGGTGATCACCTTCACCGACATCAGCGCGCACGTCGCCAGCGAAGCACGCGCGCACGCCGCCCAGATCTTCGCCGAAAGCATCGTCGATACGGTGCGCGAACCTTTGCTGGTACTCGATGGCGATCTGGTCGTCGTCGCCGCCAGCGGCTCGTTTTACCGGCGCTTCCAGAGCAACAGGCAGGAGACCATCGGCTGCCGGCTGTACGATCTTGGCGACCGGCAGTGGGATATCCCCGCCCTGCGAACGCTGCTGGGCGAGGTCCTGCCGCGCGACCAGGTCATCGACGAATTCCTGGTCGAAGCCGAACTTCCCCGCGTCGGCCGCGTGCAACTGCTGCTCAACGCCCGCCGCATCGCCGGCGAAAGTCCCTTGATCCTGCTGGCCATGGAAGCGGTGCGCAGCGCCCGGACAGACCCCGGCGTTTGAGCGCTGCGTTGCGCACCGTCATCGTCGCGTCGGCGCGGCCATCGTGCCCGAACCACCGAAGACCCGGCGCTTCACTGCTCAGCCGCCGGCCAAGCAGACGCCTTCGGCGACAACGGCAGCCAGACCCGGAAGCAGCTCCCTTCGCCAGGCGCGCTGCGCACCTCGATGCGCCCGCCGTGCCGGCTGACGATCCCCCACGCCGACGAGAGGCCGAGTCCGGTGCCGGCGCCGATCGGTCGCGTGGTGAAGAACAGATCGAAGATGCGTTGCAGGTTTTCTGGCGCGATCCCCTCCCCGTTATCTTCGATTTCGATCCACAGTTGATCGCCCGTACAGCCGGTGCGCAGGAAGATCTGTCCAGGCCGGGCGCCGTCCATCGACTGCATGGCATTGACCAGCAGGTTCATGAACACCCGGTTGAGCTGACTCGGACAACAGTGCAGCTCCGGCAACACACCGTACTCACGAACCACTTCGGCGGCCTGGCGAAGCTCGTGACAGGCCACGTTGAGGGTGCTCTCGAGACACGCGTGCAGGTCGACGACCTGCCATTCGGACTCGTTGATTCGGGAAAAATCCTTCAGGTCGCGCACGATTCGCGCCACGCGCGCGACGCCATCGGCCGATTCGCTGACCAGAGTGGCGGCATCCTCGCGCACGAAATCGATGTCACAGCGCTCGCGCACAGAGCGGATCGACGTCAGGACCGAAGCGTCACAGCCGATCAGACCTTCGGCAGCGGCGTAGGCATCGATCACCGCCAGCAGGTCCGCGACATAGCTGCCGAGAGTCGTCAGGTTGGACGCGACGAAGCCCAGCGGATTGTTGATCTCGTGCGCGACACCAGCCGCGAGCTGGCCGACCGAAGCAAGCTGCGCGGACTGAAGCAGGTGCGCCTGCGCGCTTGCCAATTCCTGCAGCAAGCGCTTCTGCTCGGCTTTTTCGCGGGCCAACTCCCGATTGGCGCGAGTCAGCGCGCGCTGCTGGTTGGCCAGCTCGTCGTTGAGGCGCATGACCGCGGCGAACAGGCGTTGATGCTCGTGCACGTCATGCTCGGCGACCAGCCCGAGGTGATCGTTGTGCCGGAAGACCCTGCTCAGCAACGAGCGCGGCTCGCCGAGCTGGTCAACGAAAGTGATCAGGCCGCGGTAGACAGCTTCGCCGGGGGCGGCGCGGGAGGCCGTTGCGGCCAGCTCCGCGAAAGTCGGATTGACGAGGTAGCGGGCGACATCGTCCACCGTGCTGCCTGGCGGTCGCCGCAGCAGCACGTAGAAACCGTCGTTGGCCGACAGCACCTCGCCCGACAGACTGATTTCCGCCAGCGCGACGGACTGCAGCGACTGCAACCACGGCACGGGTACGGCCCAGGTGCTCTGCCCCACGCCACGCTGCTCGCCGGCTTCCTCGTCGCCTCCCCCGCGGTGGCTCATGGCGCGGCGCCACCGCGGTCGTCTGCCGCCGCGCTGACCACGCGGTTGCGGCCACCCTGCTTGGCCCGATACAGCGCCGCATCGGCGCGCGCCAGAAGGCTACCGCCGTTCTCGCCGGGAGCCAGAACGGCCACCCCAAGGCTGGCAGTGACGCCGGGCAGCTTGCCCATCGCTCGGCCGGCCACCGCCTGCCGCAGGCGCTCGGCCGCCTGTTCGGCCTGGAGCGCGGTGGCGCCAGGCATCAATACGACGAACTCCTCACCGCCGAGGCGTGCAACGGTGTCCGACTCCCTGGGTACGCAGTTCTGCAGACGGAGTGCGACTTCCTTGAGCAGGAGATCGCCGATGT
>DPSD01000462.1:486-4304 GCA_003538495.1 Accumulibacter sp. | reverse complement strand
GCCCGAAGATTGCATTGTTTCACATTAAAGGCCCGTAGCATCCTTCTCACTGACTGGCGGCAACTCGTCGTCGCGGAAGTCCCGGCAATCGAGCCGCTCGGTGCGACGAGCACGAGGACGAGCGACATCGGCGACTACCAGCCGGAGCATGGTGGCAAGGGCCGGCAACCGACAGGAGCGAAGTTAGCCCTGCGCGTTGGAAGTCCTGCGACGCACCAGACTGCCCGCAAGGCAGGGTCCGAGCGCCTACGGTACAATGCCCACAAAATACCGGCTCGGCGATTGAACGTTCCCCGGCGACAGCGCAGGCGCCGACGGAGACGCACAACGACCGCAAGGCGGGGCTGCAACGCAAGCCCGTCAAGCGGCCACGGCGTGCCGGCCGGCCACCCCATCCGCGCAACTCCATCCAAAACCTCACAACCGAAGGAGCACAATCCATGACCCAACCGAACCCGACCGAGGCCTTTTTTCGTAACCTCGAGGAGAAGGTGAAAGGTCCCGCCGGCGCGCTCGACGGCAAGAAAGCTCTGGTGATCGGCATCGCCAACGACCAGTCCATCGCCTATGGCTGCGCGCTCGCTTTCCGCGCGCTGGGTGCCAGCGTCGCGATGACCTATCTGAACGAAAAGAGCAAGCCGTACACCCAGGCGCTCGCCGATCACCTTGGCGTCGACCCAGCGCTATACCTGCCCTGCGATGTGCGTATCCCGGGACAGCTTGAGGCCGTTTTCGACGCGATCGACAAGAGCTGGGGCCAGCTCGACATCGGCCTGCACTCGATTGCCTTCGCGCCACGCGATGATCTCCACGGCCGCGTCACCGACTGCTCCCGGGAAGGATTCCTGATGGCGATGGACGTCTCGTGCCACTCGTTCATTCGCATGGCAAGACTCGCCGAGCCGCTGATGAAGGAAGGCGGCTCATTGTTCACGATGAGCTACTACGGCGCCGAGAAGGTGGTCGATCGCTACAACCTCATGGGCCCGGTCAAAGCGGCTCTGGAGGCGTCGGCACGTTACCTCGCCGCCGAACTGGGCCCGAAGGGGATTCGTGTGCACCCGATCTCGCCGGGACCGATCAAGACCAGGGCGGCGACCGGCATCGACCGCTTCGACGAGTTGATGGAACTCGCCGCGACGCGCGCGCCGAACCGCATGCTGGTCACCATTGAGGACGTCGGCATGGCCACCGCCTTCCTCGCCTCCGACTACGCGAAGCTCATCACCGGCGAAACGATCCACATCGATGGCGGCTACCACGTCGTCGGCTGAACGAGGCCGCCATGCCGCTCTTGGGCGCGTGAGTCCATTGGTCGCCCAGGCGGTGAACGGGCGCGACTACGCGCGTTCGGAGGCTCGATCTGCGTTGCCAGAGAGTCCCACCTGGCGACACGACGCCTACCGCCAGCACGCGCGGATGATTCGTAGCGCCTGGTCGGCGCCTGGGTCCGCCACCGGCAGGGTGATCACAGGCCCAGCAGCTGCCGGGTGTGACGGGCGATCATCAGCTCTTCGTTGGTCGGCACCACCCAGGCCGAGACCCGGCTGCCGATGCGGCTGATGCGCGGGCCGCCGCGCTCGTTGGCCGCCGGGTCGAGGTCGATGCCCAGCCAGTTCGCCTGTTCGCAGACCAGTCGACGGATGAAGGCGCTGTTTTCGCCAATGCCGGCGGTGAAGACGACCGCGTCCAGGCCACCGAGCACCGCCGCGAGTCCACCAAGTTCGCGGCTGATGCGATAGACGAAGTAAGCGATCGCCAGCCGGGCGCGCGGCGAGTCACTCTCCTGCAGAACGCGCATGTCGTTGCCGATCCCTGACAGGCCGAGCAGGCCCGAGCGCTTGTAGAGCAGATCCTCGACGTCTCTTGCGCTCATCCCTTCCTGTTGCAGCAGATAGAGGATGATGCCCGGATCCAGGTTGCCCGGCCGCGTACCCATCATCAGTCCGTCGAGCGCGGTGAAGCCCATCGAACTGCCGACGCTGCGACCGTTGCGCATCGCGCACATGCTGGCCCCGCTGCCGAGGTGGGCCACCACGACCCGCCCGGTCGCGATTTCCGGCGCGATGTCCGGCAGGGTCGCCGCAATGTACTCGTATGACAGGCCATGGAAGCCATAACGCCGGATCCCGCGCTCGTAGTATTCGTAGGGCAGACCATAGAGCTGCGCGACCTCGTCCTGAGTGCGGTGAAAAGCGGTATCGAAGCAGGCGACTTGCGGCAACCCCGGCCTCGCCTCTTGCACAGCACGGATAGCGGCCACGTTGTGCGGCTGGTGCAGCGGCGCCAGCGGCATGAAGGTATCGAGCTTGTCCATGGCTTGCGGCGTGATCAGCAGCGGCGCAGAGTAATCCGGACCGCCATGCACCACGCGATGGCCGACGCCCGCGAGTTCCTGTCCCGCGAAGCGGGAACGCAGCAGCGTCGCAATTTCCTGCAAAGCCTGCGCGTGGTTCGCGACGTCGCTTGTCGTCCACCGCTCATCGGCAATAACCACGCCGTCGGCACCCTTGGCATTGAGTCGCGGAGCCGTGCCGAGCCCTTCGACCTGGCCGACGGCCATGGCCTGCAGAGCACCAGCAACGCCGACGTCGAAGACCGAAAACTTCAGGCTCGATGAACCGGCGTTGAGAACCAGAAGTGCGCCTCCCATTTCAGCCTCCTGTTTTCGTCGGGCTCGGCACCAGTGCGGCGCTGGCCATCAGGCAGGCAACGGCGCACGAGGCGAGTTTGGCCCGCCGGTTGTCGGCACGGCTGGTAAGAATGATCGGCACGCGCGCGCCAAGCACGATGCCCGCGCCGTCGGCGTAGCTCATGAAGGTGAGTTGCTTGGCGAGAATATTGCCGGCGGCGAGGTCGGGAACGACAAGGATATCCGGATCGCCGGCGACCACCGACTCGATCTTCTTGATCCGCGCGGCTTGCCTGCTGATCGCGTTGTCGAGCGCCAGCGGGCCATCGAGAATGGCCCCGGTGATCTGGCCGCGGTCGGCCATCTTGCACAGCGAAGCGGCGTCGGTGGTGCATTCCATCCGCGAGTTGATGCCTTCGACCGCGCAGATGATCGCCAACTTCGGCCGCTCGATGCCAAGCACATGCGCCAGATCGATCGCGTTCTGGCAGATGTCGCGTTTGCAGTCGAGATCCGGCGCGATGTTGATCGCTGCATCGGTCACGATCAGCGGCTTGTGGTAAGTCGGCACGTCCATCAGGAAGGCATGCGTGATGCGCCGCTCGGTGCGCAGACCCGTCTGCCGATTGACCACCTCGGCCATCAGCTCGTCGGTATGCAGGCTCCCTTTCATCAGCGCCGAGGCGTCTCCGAGGCGCACCAGCTCGACGGCTCGAAACGCGGCGGCGTGGCTGTGCGGCACGTCTTCCACACGTACCCCGGTGAGGTCGAAGCCATGCTGCTCGGCAACCGCCCGCAGCCGATCCAGCGGACCGACCAGGATCGGTTCGATCAGACCTTCGCGGGCGGCCTCAAGCGCAGCGCCCAGCGATGATTCGTCACAGGGATGCACCACCGCCACCGATACCGGCGGCAGCTTCGCGCAGCGCTCGACAAAACTGTCGAATCGGTCGTGGCTCTGGATCGAGACCTGCGCAGCGTCCGGGCGGTCCATGATAATCCGGGTAGCGGGAGCGATGACTCTCGCGACACCACTCATGATCGTCTCGCCGCGGGCGTTGACGCCCTGGCAGTCGAAGGTCACCCCGCGCGTTTGGGCAAGTTTCTCGCGTGCCGTGATGCTGATCGTGACCTCCTCGCCGACGGCCAGCGGCGCGTGGAACTCGAGATCCTGCCCGGCGTACAC
>DPSD01000462.1:0-214 GCA_003538495.1 Accumulibacter sp. | reverse complement strand
GATCCTGCCCGGCGTACACCGTGCCCGGGCCGGGGAGCCGGTTGCCGAGCAATCCCGAGATCTGGGCGCCCAGCCACATACTGTGGGCGCTCAACTCGTTGCCGCCGAGTTGTTTCACCAGTTCGAGATCGAGGTGGGTAGGATTGACGTCGCCCGAAACGGTCGCAAAAAGCTGCACGTCCCGAACGGTCAGCGTGCGGCTGACGCTCGCCGT
>DPSD01000467.1 GCA_003538495.1 Accumulibacter sp. | reverse complement strand
ATTCATGCTTCAGGGCTGGCCGTGATTTCCGTGTCGCGGGGACTGCCTGTGCCTGCTCGCCATCGCGAGTATCGGGCCATGCGCTGCATCCAGTCATTCGATCGCTGCGTAAAGCAGGTCGTCGAAGCCCAGCGGCGAAGCCCATGGCCCCCACTTCCGCACCCGACCCGAGACAGGACTGCCAGGCGATAGCGCGGCATCTGGCGACTGTCGCCTTTCCGTGGGATACCACGCGGGCGCTCGAGCTCGCCTTGTTCCGGACTTTCGCGGCGCCGCGCATCGGCGGCCTGTTGCACGGCAGCGGCGAATTCGAGGCGCGTACCCAGAAGCGCTACGATGATACCGACCTTCTGGTGAGTGAAATCATCGAGCATGGTTTCGATAGCCCGCGCGGTTCCCGGGCCATCGCCCGAATCAATGCGCTGCATGCCCGCTTCCGGATCGCCAACGATGATTTTCTGTACGTGCTGTCAAGCTTCGTCTTCGAGCCGATCCGCTGGAACGTGCGCTTTGGCTGGCGGCGCATGAGCGACCTGGAGAGACTCGCCTGGTTCTGGTTCTGGAGGGGCGTCGGCGAACGCATGCTGATCCGCGACATCCCCGAGGACTATGGGCAATTCGAGCGCGACAGTCGCCGGTACGAGGCGGACAACTTTCGCTGCACGCCAGCCAGCCGGTGCGTCGCCGTGGCGACGCGCGAGATGTTTGCCGGCTGGTTTCCGGCACCCTTGCGGCCGCTGGTTCGCCGCGGCATCCACGCCTTGCTCGATCCGCCGCTGCTCGCCGCCTTCGATTTGCGGCCGGCGCCGCGCTGGCTGGCATGGCTCGCCGAAAGCGCTCTGCGCGCCCGCGCCCGGGTGCTGCGCTGGCTACCGCAGCGCCGCCGGCCGAAGCTGCGCACGCAGCTGCCGCGAGCCGATTATCCCGATGGCTACCGCATCGAGTCGCTGGGGCCGGCGCTGCGCTGCCCGTTTTCTGGTGGCGGCAGCGCATCCGAAAGCGGCAGGGATGCGTAATCAGGCGTGTGGCGCGAACTTGGCGCGCTGCGCTCGGGACGACGGACAGGAAAGGAGAAGAAGATGACGGTCAAGGTGATGGCCCGGCTGACGGCAAGGGTTGGCAGTGAAGCAGCGCTGGCGTCGATTCTGCGCGATTTGTGTGCTCCGAGCCGAGGCGAGGTGGCATGCCTGAGCTACGAAGTGTTGCACAATCAGGACGAACCGCTGGAGTTCGTGACCGTCGAGCAATGGGCCGATCAGGCAGGCGTCGACGCGCACATGGCGACGCCGCACGTGGCCCTGGCCATCGAGTTGGCCAGCGAGCTGCTGGCGCAGCCGCCTGCGATCCATCGTTTCAGCCAGCTCGCATGACAATGGCTTCATGTTGGCGATGCCGTCCAGGCGGCTCGCGAGACAGGCGAGGGTAGTCCATGCAGTCCATGGCAGCGACGGGCAGGGCCATCGACCGCAGGCGGTACGCCGCCTGGCGGCGGCTTTCCTGGCGGCGCCTCGCGGCGCTCCTGGCAGCGCTTGCCGGGGTGGTCTATCTGGCGGTGCTGGCTGGACTCTACGTCTTTCAGGAGCGCCTGATCTTCCGTCCGGAGCCCTTGCCGGCGAGCTATCGCTTCGTTCTTGCCGACGTCCAGGAGCGCCGCATTGATGTCGGCGGCGCGACGCTCTCGGCGCTGCACCTACAGCTGCCTGATCCACGAGGCGTGGTCTTCTTCCTGCACGGCAATAGCGGCAATCTGGCGACGTGGCTCACCGACACCGAGTTGTACCGGGCAGCCAATTATGATCTGTTCATGATCGACTATCGCAGCTACGGCAAGAGCAGCGGTCGGATCGAGAGCGAGGCGCAACTGCGCGCGGACGTCCTCGCTGCCTGGCGGACCGTCGCGCCGCAGTATGCTGGCAAGCGGCGGGTGATCTACGGGCGCTCGCTCGGCACGGCGCTGGCTACCGGACTGGCGGCAGAGGTGCAGCCCGACCTGACGATCCTGGTCTCGCCCTATTGCAGCATGGCGCAGCTGATGCACGAGCAGTATCCCTTGCTGCCGACGGCGCTGCTCCGTTACCCGCTGGCGACCTGCCTGGACGCCAGTCAGCTGCGCAGCCCCCTGCTGCTGGTGCATGGCGAGGCCGATGCGCTGATCCCGATCGAGCACAGCGAACAGCTGCTGGCGGTAGCGCCGCAGGCCATGCTGCTGCGCCTGCCCGGCGCGGGGCACGCCGACCTGCATCGTTTCCGCGCCTATACCGAGGCGTTGCTCACGACACTCAAGACGCTCTGACCCACACCAGAGGAGGAGGGCAAATGCTTACAGGATTGATGCAGGACCGCCCGTTATTGATTTCGTCGCTGATCGAACACGCGGTCAGCTGCCATCCACAAGGCGAGATCGTCTCGCGGACCAGCGAGGGGCCCATTCACCGCTGCACCTACGGCGACATTCATCGCCGCGCAAAGCAACTGGCCAAGGCACTGACCGCGCTTGGCATTCAGCCCGGTGAGCGCGTCGGGACGCTGGCCTGGAACGGTTACCGGCACCTGGAGCTGTACTACGGCGTGTCGGGAATGGGCGCCGTTCTGCATACGATCAACCCGCGCCTGTTCCCGGAGCAGATCGCGTACATCGTCAACCATGCTGCGGACCGCTTCCTGTTTGTCGACCTGAGCTTTGTGCCGCTGGTCGAAAAACTGGTGGACACCCTGCCGACCGTGCACGGGGTGGTCGTGATGACCGACCGGGCGCACATGCCCGACTCCGCCATTCCCGGTTTGCTCTGTTACGAGGACCTGCTCGGCGCCCACGACAGCGATTACCAGTGGCCGCAGTTCGACGAGCGGACCGCCTCGTCGCTGTGCTATACCTCGGGGACCACCGGCAATCCCAAGGGGGTACTGTACTCGCATCGTTCGTCGGTGCTGCATTCGTGGGCCGCCTGCGCGGTCGACGGTCTGGCTGTCGGGGCAGGCGAGACGGCACTGCTGGTCGTTCCGATGTTTCACGTCAATGCCTGGGGAATGCCTTACGCCGGGGCGATGTGTGGCGCCAGGCTGGTGCTGCCGGGTCCGGCGCTCGACGGTCAGAGCGTCTATCAATTGATGCACGACGAGCGGGTGACGCTGGCCCTCGGGGTGCCGACGGTCTGGCTGATGCTCCTGCAGTACGTTGACACCGCGGGAGTGCTGCCCAGGGAAGAGTTGTGCCTTCGTCGCGTGGTGATCGGCGGTTCGTCGGCGCCGCCGGCGATGAGCGAACGCTTCGCGAGCGGCTTCGGCGCCTTTGTCGTGCACGCCTGGGGAATGACCGAAATGTCGCCGCTGGGGACGGTCTGCAATCTGTTGCCCAAGCACGACGGGCTGCCGCTGCAGCAGCGCCTTGCCGTGCAGGAGAAGCAGGGGCGCGCGGTATATGGCGTCGACATGAAGATCGTCGACGACGATGGTGTCAGCCTGCCTCGGGATGGCAAGGCGGCTGGCCATCTGCTGGTGCGCGGGCCGTGGATCACCAGCGGCTACTACCGCGGCGAAGGCGGCGAGATTCTTGACGCCGATGGCTTCTTCGACACCGGCGACGTGGCGACCATCGACGCCGACGCCTATATGCAGATCACCGATCGCTCGAAAGACGTGGTCAAGTCAGGGGGCGAATGGATTTCATCGATCGCCATCGAGAACGCGGCGATCGGCCACCCGGCGGTAGCCGAGGCCGCGGTCATCGGCACGCCGCATGCCAAGTGGCAGGAGCGGCCGCTGCTGATCGTGGTCAGGAAGGCGGGTCACGAGCTGAGCCGCGAGTCGATGCTGCAGTTCCTTGAGGGCCGGGTCGCCAACTGGTGGCTTCCGGACGATGTCGTTTTTGTCGAAGAACTGCCGCACACGGCGACCGGCAAACTCCACAAGCTGAAGCTCCGCGAGATGTTCAGTCAGTATCGCCTGCCGACGCCGGCGTAGATCGTCAGGCGAATAGCTTCGTCGCTTCTGACTTGACCGAATTCCCGGGTTTGCCCATCCGCCGGGCCGCTTCCGGCGCGCCCGCCGCCTGCAGTCGGGACGCCGCGGTTGTTTCGGGCCAGGCCGCCGGCAGCGGCCAATTTCCGCCAACTCCCGTCACCACCTTGACCGTGCTTCCCGGCTGCGGTATATCGCTGAATGCGTTGCGGCTGGCCGGCGCGAGCGGCGATCCGGCGGCCTTGGTCTCGATTGGTGAACCGGTGCCCGGTTTCGCATCGATTGAGAAAACTTGAGGAGCGAAGATGGAACGTGAAGTGATGGCCTACGACGTGGTGATCGTCGGAGCGGGTCCTGCCGGTTTGAGCGCGGCGATTCGCCTCAAGCAGCTGAATTCCGAGCTGGCGGTGATGGTGCTGGAGAAGGGTTCGGAGGTCGGCGCGCACATTCTGTCGGGCGCCCTGTTCGAGGCGCGGGCGCTCGATGAGCTGCTTCCCGACTGGCAGGCCAGAGGCGCGCCGGTGCGGACGCCGGTCAGCGAAGATCACGTCTACCTCTATCGCAGCGAGACCGCCGCGGTCAAACTGCCGGGTTTTGCCGTACCCGCGCCGATGCACAACGCGGGCAACTATGTCATCAGCCTGGGCAGCCTTTGTCGCTGGCTGGCGGAACAGGCCGAAGCGCTCGGCGTCGAGATCTTCCCCGGATTCGCGGCCGCCGAGTTGCTCTACAACGACGATTCTTCGGTAAAGGGAGTGGCTACCGGCGACCTGGGACGTGACAAGAAAGGCCAGCCGAAGGACAGTTTTCAGCCCGGCATCGAGTTGCACGCCAAGTACACGCTGTTCGCTGAAGGCGCACGCGGGCAACTTGGCAAGGAACTGATCGCCCGCTACGATCTGGACAGTGCTGCCACCGCCCAGCACTACGGCCTTGGGATCAAGGAGTTGTGGCAGATCGATCCGGCGAAACACCGGCCGGGTCTGGTCGCCCATGGCGCCGGCTGGCCACTCAGCGAGCATGGCGCTACCGGTGGTTCCTTCCTCTACCACATGGACGACAATCAGGTCGCGGTCGGTCTGATCGCCGATCTCAACTACGCCAATCCCTATCTGTCGCCGTTCGAAGAGTTCCAGCGTTTCAAGTCGCAGGTCGAGATCAGAAAGTATCTGGAAGGTGGCAAACGCTTGTGCTACGGGGCGCGGGCGATTACCAAGGGGGGTCTCAACAGTCTGCCGAAGCAGAGTTTTCCCGGCGGGCTGCTGATCGGCTGTGATGCCGGTACGCTGAACTTTGCCAAGATCAAGGGTATCCACACGGCGATGAAGTCGGGGATGCTCGCCGCCGAGACCGTCAGCACCGCCTTGCAGGCAGGCGACGAGGGGGGTAGCGACCTGTCGACCCATGACGCCGCCTTCAAGGCTTCGTGGCTGTACGCGGAGCTCCACCAGGCACGCAATTTCGGACCGGCGCTGCACAAGTTCGGCACCTTCCTGGGCGGCGCCTTCAACTGGATTCAGCAGAATCTGTTTGCCGGTCGGATGTTCTTCACGCTCAAGGACAAGACCAGCGACCACCAGCAACTGCGGCCGGCAGCTGCCTGCCAGCCGATCGAGTATGCGCGACCCGACGGTGTGCTGCGCTTCGATCGGCTGTCGTCAGTATTTATTTCGAATACGGCGCACGAGGAAGAGCAACCCGTTCATCTGCAATTGCTGGACAGCGCCAAAGCGATCGCGGTCAACTTCAAGGAGTACGCCTCGCCCGAGCAGCGCTACTGCCCGGCGGGCGTGTACGAGATCGTCGAAGAGGCGGCGGGTCCGCGTCTGCAGATCAACGCCTCCAACTGTGTCCACTGCAAGACCTGCGACATCAAGGATCCGACGCAGAACATTCGCTGGGTCGCACCCGAGGGCGGTGGTGGGCCGAACTATCCGAATATGTGATCTGGCAGTCGACGGTCACGCGCTCTTGCCGGCATGCCGGGCCAGTGCCCAGGCGACGTGTTCGCGAACCAATGCCGAGGCGTCATCGAGCCGTGCGGCCAGCGCCGCGACGACCGCCGGCGAGCTGTCCGCGTTACCCAGCGCGACGGCGATATTGCGCAGCCAGCGCTGGTGCCCGATCCGCCGGATCGGGCTGCCAACCAGGCGCGTATTGAACTGCTCTTCGGTCCACGCAAACAGCACCGCCAGCGGCGTCGCGTCGAGGCCATGACGGACCGCAAAGTCAGGGTCGCCAAGCTGCGTAAAGCGGTTCCACGGGCAGCACAGCTGGCAGTCGTCGCAGCCGT
>DPSD01000070.1 GCA_003538495.1 Accumulibacter sp. | reverse complement strand
TGTTCGGCCTGCTGGTGCTGGCGCCGGCGCGCTTCATGCTTGCCGGTGTCGGCAAGCCATGGCGAGAAGCCAGCGTCGCCGAGGTTGGCGAATTCCTGCAATCCTGGCGAGCGAGCCGCCTCAACCTGCTGCAGACCGCCTATGGAGCGCTGCACGACCTGACTTTCGGAGCCTGGTACGCACGTCCCGAAACCTGGGATGCCATCGGCTATCCCGGTCCACCAAAAGGGTATTTCTGATGCTCGATCCGATCAAGACCGGTCTGGCTTCCGGCTGGAAGCACATTGACGCATCGACGCTCCCCAGGGGCCAGACGCACGAGTTCGATG
Organism: Accumulibacter sp.; assembly: GCA_003538495.1. The sequence goes on along the minus strand of DPSD01000070.1, from coordinate 12,832 downwards.
TGGTCATCGTCGGTACCGGCGCCGGTGGCGGAGTGACTGCCGACATCCTCAGCGACGCTGGTCTGCGCGTCGTTCTCGTCGAGGAAGGGCCGCTACGCTCGTCGACCGACTTCAAGATGCGCGAAGCCGATGCCTATCCCGAGCTGTATCAGGAATCGGCTTCGCGCAAGACTGCCGACAAGGCGATCAACATTCTGCAGGGGCGCTGCGTCGGTGGTTCGACGACGGTAAACTGGACCAGCAGCTTCCGCACGCCGCCCGAGGTCTTCGACTTCTGGCAACGCCAGTTCGGCTTGCGGCAACTCAGCGCCCACTCGATGAGTTCCTGGTTCGCCGTGATGGAGCACAAGCTGTGGGTGCGCCCCTGGGATACGCCGCCGAACCCGAACAACCAGGTGCTGGTGGTCGGTGGCGAGAAGCTCGCCATCCCGGTCGGGGTCATCAAGCGCAATGTCAAGGGTTGCTGGAACCTCGGTTACTGCGGCATGGGCTGCCCGACCAACGCCAAGCAGTCGATGCTGTTGACGACCATCCCGGCCGCGCTGAATCGTGGTGCTACGCTCTATACCCGGCTGCGTGCCGAACGCCTGCGTTTCGATGGCAGCCGGGTCGCGGCGCTCGACTGCCACGCGCTGCAGCCCGACGGAATCCACCTCGCCGGCCCGCGGCTGCATTTTCGCGCCCGCCACTTCGTCGTTGCCGGCGGCGCCATCGGCAGTCCGGCGTTGCTGCTGCGCAGCAGCGTTCCCGATCCCTACCGCCTGCTCGGCAAGCGCACCTTCCTGCACCCGGTGGTGATCTCGTCGGCGCTGATGCCCGAGCGGGTCGATGCCTACGCCGGCGCGCCGCAATCGATCTACTCGGATCACTTCCTGCGCCAGGCGCCGATCGATGGACCGCTCGGCTTCAAGCTCGAAACGCCGCCGCTGCATCCGGTGCTCTACGCGACGACGCTGCAGGGCTACGGCGAAGCGCACGCCCGCCTGATGCGCGAATTCACCCGGGCCAACGTGATCCTGGCGCTGTTGCGCGACGGCTTCAATCCGGACAGCCGCGGTGGCCAGGTCCGGCTGGGCGCTGACGGCCTGCCGGTGCTCGACTACCCGCTCGGCGAGGTGATCTGGGAGGCCGCGCGGCGCGCTCTGCTGGCGATGGCGGAAATCCAGTTCGCCGCCGGTGCGCGCTGGGTCAACCCGGTGCACGAGAACGCCCCCGGTTATTCGACCTGGGCCGAGGCCAGGAAGGGGATTGCCGCCTTGCCGCTCAAGCCGCTCCTGTGCCGGGTAGTCAGCGCGCACGTGATGGGCGGTTGCGGAATGGCCGATGCGCCGCAGCGCGGCGTCGTCGATCACCGCGGACGGCACTTCTGGCTGGATAATCTGTCGGTGCATGACGGCTCGGTCTTTCCGACCAGCCTGGGCGTCAATCCGCAGCTGTCGATCTACGGCCTGGTTGCCCGCAATGCCAGCCTGCTGGCCGCCGAATTATCCGGCAAGCCAGTGCCCGCCATCCCCTGAACGAAACCGGAATCGACCGCCGATGCTCGAACTTGCGCTCCGCCTTTCCCTGCTGCTTGAGATGGCGTTCTACGCCACCCTGGCGATGCACTACGGCGATACCTCGCTCGCCACCGCTATCGCGCTGGCCTTGCTGGCGATGCTCGCGCTGCGCGCGGCGGCGATCGCCGTGACCTACGCCTATGCCTGGGCCTATCGCGGTCCCTCGCCGAGCCTACCGCTGCGGCAGACGCTGCTGATGGTGCTTGGCGAGTACGCGGCGATGCTGTTCACGTTCATGGTGTTGTCGCCCTTCGAACGTTTGTGGATGGGTGCCGATCGTTTGCCGCCTCGCGCCGGCACGGCGCGCCTGAACGAGCGGGGGGCTGGCGCGGCCGGCGAAGCGCTGGGCCGGCGACCGCCGATCTTGCTGATTCACGGCTACGGTTGTTCGCGCGCCGCCTGGTGGTGGCTGCGTTCACGCCTGGAGGTCGCCGGCTGGAGTGTGGCGACGATCAGCCTCGAACCGATCTACACCAGCATCGACAACTATCTCGAACCGCTCGACCGCCGGATAGACGACGTTCTCGCGGCAACCGGCGCCGAACGCGTGGTGCTGGTCGGCCACAGCATGGGCGGTCTGGTGGCCCGTGCCTACCTGCAGCGCTACGGCGCGGCGCGGGTGGCGCGGCTGCTGACGCTGGGAACGCCGCATCAGGGCAGCGAACTGGCGCGCCTCGGCATCGGCGAGAACGGCCGGCAGATGCGACCGCAGAACGCCTGGCTGCAGGCGCTGGGCAAGCCGTCGCCAGCGCTCGACGCGCTGGCCATCTACAGCCCGCAGGACAACTTCGTGATGCCGGCGTCGCTGCTCGAATTGCCGGGGGCCCGGAAGCAGGAGATCGTTGGTCTCGGTCACCTGGCGATGCTGTACTCGCCGCGGGTGGTCCTGGCGCTGCTGGCGGCGCTTGACGAGCCGCGCGCCGAACGTGGCGAGGGCGGCGAAAGCGAGACGGAGCCGCAGCCCGGCCGCGCGGACCAGGTCAAGGCTGGCAGCGGCGACGCCAATATCACCGACGGCACCGCCTAGCCGAGCTGCAGAAAGCCCGCCAGGAAGTCGAAGAACAGGCAGTACAAGGCGATTGGCAGCGGCAAGCCGAGCAGCGTGCCGAGCATGTACTCGCGGAAGCCGACGCCCGACATCGCCAGCGCGTAGTTGAGCGCCGGCACCGTCTGAAACAGCACGCGCAGGATGACGATGCTGCGGATCGGGCGCGCATCGAGCTGCGCCAGCAGGCGTAGCGCGATCCGGCTCTGCAACTGACGCAGCGCGTCGCCGCCAAGCACGCGGATGGTCACGAAGGTCAGCGCGCACGAGGCGCTGGCGGCGACGTAGGTGAGCGCGCCGCCCCACAGCTGGCCGAGCGCCAGCACCGCCGCCGCGAGGAAAACCCAGCCGGGGATCTGGATCAGGTTGCCGAGCGAGAACAGCAGCACGAAAATAAGCACGCCGTTGAGCTTGTTGCCGACGAACTGGTCGTGCAGGAAAACCAGGCTGAAGTGCGCGCGCATTCCGGACAACTCGAACGCGGCAAAGAGCACGCCCAGGAACAGCCCGACGGCCAGCAGCCGCGCGCAGGGAAAAGTTCCGCGCTTCAGCATGCGGTGGACGGGCGACGGGTGTTCATCGTCTGGACGGCGTTCGGAGTGATCAATCTCTGACATCGATGGCGCCCTTGCTTTACGCGGTTGGTGCCGAACCGGATTCGCTTTTTGCTCAACTGTAAGCCATCGCCGGGCCGCGACGACCATAGCCGTATCATCGCCGCGAACCAGCAAGGCATTCCAGCCGCGTCAACCACTGCACAGGAGTCACTCGATGCGCGCCGTCCCGCTCTCGCCCGCTCACCGTGAGCTGCCGTACGCCCGCCGGCGTGCCGCTGAACGCCGATCACCGCGCCAGCCGCGGCATCACCGCCGCAGCCCGGGCGTCGACCGTCCGCATGGTAGCGCCGCCTTGCCGCGCAGCCCGGAAATGATCGCCGCTGCGCGGCGCGTTTGCAGCGCGGCGTTTGCGGGCGCCCGCGGCAGCTCGCTGGCACGATGTGTCGCCACCGCGCTACGCGTCAATTCCGCCGCCGCCTGCAGCGGCGCACGATCGACCCCAGCCCGCGGGAGAACACCGAAATGAACGGCAGCGACGCCAGCACCACCCTCGACGATTTCCAGGGCCTGTTCTTCTGGGGCTTCCTGCTGCTCTTCGGAGCGGTGATGTACCTGGTCTCGCCGCGCACCCGCGACGACGCCGGCTTCTTCCGCGGCCACGACGAGCAGGGCCACCCACCCTCCGAATGGGCCTTGATGATGAGCGTCTTCATCAGCTGGATCTTCGCCAAATCGGTGACCAACGCGGCCAACCTCGGTGCCGCCTACGGCATTGTCGGCGGCCTGGCCTACGCCACCTACTGGCTGTCGATCCCGGTCGCCGGGCTGGTCATCTATCGCGTGCGAACTCGCGAAGGCGCGACCGGGCTGGTCCCCTTCCTGGTCGGCAAGTACGGGCGCGGCGCCGCGCTGGCGTTTTCGGCGGCGATTCTCGTTCGCCTGTTCAACGAGGTCTGGAGCAATACCGCCGTCGTCGGCGGCTATTACGGCGCGGCCGGGTCGGCGGCGTTCATCGGCGCGGCGCTGCTGTTTACCGCCGTGGTCCTGTTCTACAGTCTCAAGGGTGGCTTGCGCAGCTCGATTTTCACCGACGTCATCCAGGCCGTCGTCTTCCTGGTCTTCCTGGGCGTTGTCGTCGGTCTGGTGCTGCCATCGCACCACCCGGCGCAGTTGCTCGGCGAGGGGACCTTCACCCTCGGCGGCGGCGTCGACCTGCTGCTGGTGGCACTGTTGCAGGTGTTGTCGTACCCATTCCACGATCCGGTCCTGACCGACCGCGGTTTCATCTCGGAGGAGAAAGGCATGCTGCGCGCCTTCGTCGTCGCCGGTGTGCTCGGCTTCGTGTGCATCGTCGCTTTCAGCCTGGTCGGCGTGCATGCCCGTCTCGACGGAATCACCAGCGGCAGCAACATCCCCGCCGACGTCGCGCGCGGGCTCGGTTTCGCCGGCTTCTTCGCGATGATCGCGGTGATGGTCTCGTCGGCCGCGTCCACCCTTGACTCGACCTTCTCGTCGCTGTCGAAATCGGTCGCGCAGGAACTGCCAATGCTCGCCGGACGAGCGCCCCTGCCGCGCGCGATGCGCATCGGCGCGCTGACGATGGTGGTTTTCGCGCTACTCGGCAACCTGCCGATGCTCGCCGGAACCGACATCCTGAAGGCGACGACGATCAGCGGCACGATGGTCATCGGCCTGGCGCCGATCTTCCTGTTGTCGCGCCTGGTCGGCTATTCGCCGCTGTCGTTCCACCTCGCGTTCTGGACCGGCATGGTGCTTGGCGTCCTGCAGGCGATCAACCTGATCCCCGCGAGCTGGGCGATCGGCGACGGGAAGTACGCGATCCTGCTCGGTACCAACCTCTACGGCCTGCTGCTGTGCTCGACGGCATTCCTCCTGCCGCTGTTGGCGCCGCGCTATCGACTGCGTGGCTGCGAAAACGTGGCGTGAAGATCCTGCGCCGGTACGGGTGGAGCGCTCAACACCGTTGGCCATCACGACTGAACCGGAAAATACTGGTCGAGGCGCTGCTGGCGGAGTGTGGCAAAATGCCTTGATCGCTTGCCGCCTTGATGGCGAAATGTCGCTGCCGTCGGCCGCTGGCGTAGCAAGGAGGCAGGATGGGCATTCGGTACTTCACTGGAGTGAACTGGCGGCGGGTCTCGGACCACGGCCGGTGGGCTGGAGTCCTGTGCCTGGCGTGGCTCTGTACCGCTGGCCACGCCGTCGATGTCGGACTGGCCGGAGTGTTCCCTGGAAAAGCCCTGCTGACCATTGACGGTGCCGCGCCGCGAACGGTCCCCGTAGGCGTGACGACGGGCGAAGGGGTCAGGGTGCTGTCCGTAGATGGTGACTCGGCGACCATCGAGAGCGATGGAAAGAAGCGTACGCTGCGAGTAGGACAGAACGTCGTCTCACAGTCTTCGGGGCAGGGCGGCGACCGAGCGGTATTGACCGCCGACGGCAGTGGCCATTTTGTAACCACCGGAAGCATCAATGGCACGACCGTTCGTTTCCTGGTCGATACCGGTGCGACGATGGTCTCGCTGGGGGCCAGCGACGCACGGCGGGCTGGCATCGACGCCAGCAAGGGGCAGCAGGGAGTGGTCACTACCGCCAATGGTCAGGCGCCGGTGTCGCGGGTCAAGCTGGAGACCGTTCGCGTTGGCGAGATCGTGCAGCATGGCGTTGATGCGCTGGTGCACCAACAGGACATGCCGGTCGTCTTGCTCGGCATGAGTTTCTTGAACCGTTTGGAAATGCAGCGTGACGGTCAGACAATGACCCTCAGAAAACGATATTGAGAGGAGTTGAGCATGCGTCAGCGCAGCGAAAAAGTAACCATGTTGGGGCGGGAACTCGACATTCTGATGGGCGAGCGGCAGGTTCTGCTACAGGTGGTCGGTGCGACCGCTGTGCTGATTGCGTCGCTGGACAGTCGCCACTTGCCGGCGGCGGCGATGAAGTCTGCTGATCTGGTGGCAACGACGATCAACGCCTTGCCCGACGAGACCTTGCGCGATGCTCTGGCTGCCGTGCGAGCCGAGATCGAGGAGGAAGACCAGCGTGTTGTTGTCAGCCACTGACGCGTTGCCCGGCCTGGCAAGCGCTGCCAGTGGCGGCGCCGTCGATGTCGAGCGCCTGCAACAGGCCTTGTGTCCGCAACCGTCAGAGACGCCCTTCGTCCTCGAAGACGGTGTCGGCGACGAGGAACTGACGCCGGCAGCGGTGCTCTTTCCGATCGTTCGCCGGCTGGACGAGTTGACCGTCTTGCTGACGCAGCGTACGGCGCACCTGAAGGATCACCCGGGCCAGATCAGCTTTCCGGGCGGGCGCTGCGAATTGACGGACGCTTCGCCGGCCGACACTGCGCTGCGCGAGAGCAGCGAGGAAATCGGTCTGTCGCCGGCGCACGTGGAAATTATCGGCTATCTGCCCGAATACCGTACGGCGACCGGTTTTCGGGTGACCCCGGTGGTGGCCGTGGTGACCCCGCCTTTCGACCTGCGGCTCGACGCTTTCGAGGTCGCCGAAGCGTTCGAGGTGCCGCTGTCATTCCTGCTGGATCCGGCCAACCACCAGCAGCACTCGCTCCACTACCGTGGCAAGCTCCGTCACTACTATGCAATGCCCTTTGGTGACCACTTCATCTGGGGTGCCACCGCGGGAATGATCATGTCCCTCTACCGGGCACTCGACAGCTCCTCGCGCTAGTCGAGAACCAGCGCGACTTTCTCCAGAAACTGAGCGGCCTTTTTCTGGTCGGCGGCCGTTCCGACGAGTGCCCGCAGCTTGCCGAAATGCTGCCGCAGTTCGTCCAGGGTGGACGACTTCTCGATCTCTGCCGCCAGCGCGCGGGCGTCAGCACCCAACAGTTCGTGCAGCGTGCGGATGACGTAGCTCTTGGCGAGGCTGATGTCCTCGTCGGGCACCGCCGGGTGAACGCGGGCCTCCGGCGCAGATCCCGTCGCTGCGGACGACGTTTCCCGAATAAAGCCGCCGTAGAGCAGGGCCGCTAGGTGCCGCTTGCCTTCCGCCGCGGATGTACCGAGCGCCAGCAGCTGGGTCCCCGTGCGGTGGCCGTCGACCATGATCAGCAGGGCGCGCACGCGCGCCGGCAGGCGATGCGCGCGGCTGGATATCTCGTCCAGGCCCTTCGCCGTCTTGCTATATACAGACGCTAGTTCCATCCTGAAAAGCTTTCTAGATGCGCCAGAGCGATGTTGCGTGAAGGGACGTGTTTCTGCAAGCCCCAGGAATTATGGTATGGTGCCCGTTTAGCTACGGAGTGGGCGCGAACTGCCCAGCGCCGACGGCGCCGCCCAAGCAAGACTTCCGGATGACCCTTCTTTCCCTGCTTGCCGTCTTGCTGGTCGAACAGGTATGGCCTCTGCCTTACCGTCAGTTTGTCCAGGAACCCTTGTCTCGGCTCTCCGGTTTTCTTGAAAGCCGGTTCAATGCGGGTGAACGTCGGCATGGAATCGGCGCCTGGCTGGTCGGCGTTGGCGGCTTGGTGATCGTCTCCGGCGGCGTCGCCGTTGCCCTGTCCCAACTCAGCCCGCTGCTGGCGTGGCTGTGGAATGGTCTGGTCCTGTATCTGACCATGGGGTTCCGACGCTTCAGCCACTATTATACTGACATTCGCCTGGCGCTTCGCATGGGCGACCTTGTGAACGCACGCAAGCTGCTGGCCGAGTGGCGCGGACATCCGGCTGATGGCCTTTCCACTGCTGAAATCGCCAGATTGTCGATCGAGGAGGCACTTTGCGCATCGCATCGCCATGTCTTTGGCGTGCTGGTTTGTTTCGTCTTGCTGCCGGGCCCCTGTGGCGCCATTCTCTACCGCGCGAGCGCCTTTTTCGCCGCTTCCTGGGGTAGGGCCGACGACGCGGACGCCGCGGCCTTTGGCAGTTTTGCGCGGCGAAGCTTTGCTATCATTGATTGGTTGCCGGTCCGTCTCACTGCTGCCAGCTTCGCCATCGTCGGCAATTTCGAGGATGCTTTGTACTGCTGGCGGACGCAAGCCGAAAAGTGGCCGGATGATGGTCTGGGCATCATCGTGGCAAGTGGCGCCGGGGCGCTGGGGGTTCGTCTTGGCATGCCGGCGCGGGTTGCCGGCGAGATGGCCGACCGGGCCGAGATCGGCAGCGGTGACGAAGCCGATGTCGATTTCATGGAGAGCGCCGTCGGGCTGGTCTGGCGTGCGCTGGTGCTGTGGATGTTGTTGTTGCTGTTGTTGGGGCTTGCCAATCTGGTAGGCGGTTGATCGATTTTTTACAGGAGTTTCTTCATGAGCAGAGAAGTCGTCGTACTTAGCGCAGCCCGTTCGGCCATTGGCACTTTCGGTGGTTCCCTTGCCAACATGGAGCCGCATGAACTGGCGGGCATGGTGATGAAGGAGTCGATCGCCCGTTCGGGTGTCGATCCGCAACAGATCAACTACGTCACTGTCGGTAACTGCATTCCGACCGATGGGCGCTTTGCCTACGTCGCGCGGGTGGCCGCGATTCAGGCCGGCCTGCCGATGGATTCGGTGGCCATGGCGGTCAACCGCCTGTGCGCGTCGGGTCTGCAGGGTGTCGTAAGCACGGCGCAGAACATCATGCTCGGCGACTCCGATTACGGTGTCGGCGGTGGTGTCGAAGTGATGTCACGTGGTTCGTACATGCTGCCGGCGATGCGTTCCGGTGCGCGCATGGGCGATGCCAAGGCGATCGACATGATGGTCGCGACGCTCAGCGACCCCTTCGGCGTCGGCCACATGGGAGTCACCGCCGAGAATCTCGCCAAGAAGTGGGATATCAGCCGCGAAGAGCAGGACGCGCTGGCGGTAGAATCGCAGCGCCGCGCCGCTGCGGCAATTGCCGAAGGGCGCTTCAAGTCGCAGATCGTGCCGATCGTGATGAAGACCCGCAAGGGCGACGTGACTTTCGACACCGACGAGCACGTCAAGGCGTCGACGACGCTGGAAACGCTGGCCAAGATGAAACCCGCTTTCCTCAAGGACGGGACGGTCACCGCCGGCAACGCCTCGGGGATCAACGACGGTGCCGCCTTCATGGTCCTGGCTGCCGCCGACGTCGCCGCGGCGGCCGGCCAGAAGCCGATTGCGCGCCTGGTTTCCTACGCCGTTGCCGGGGTGCCGAACGAGATCATGGGCGAAGGCCCGATCCCGGCGAGCAAGCTGGCGCTCAAGAAGGCTGGTCTGACGCTCGACCAGATGGACGTCATCGAGTCCAACGAAGCCTTTGCGGCGCAGGCCATTGCGGTCAACAAGGCGCTCGGCCTCGACCCCGTAAAGACCAACCCCAACGGCGGCGCGATCGCACTTGGCCACCCGGTCGGCTGCTCGGGTGCGTTCATCGCCACGAAAGCGATCTACGAACTGCAGCGTACCGGCGGCAAGTACGCGCTGGTGACCATGTGCATCGGCGGTGGACAGGGCATTGCGGTGATCTTCGAACGCGCCTGATCGCGATCTGCGGTAGCGCTTCAGACAGCAGGAAAGCCCGACCGCTTGCGGTCGGGCTTTTTTATTGCGCAGCGGTCAGAGGGCCCGGTCCGGCAGTTGCAGCAGCGCAGCGGCTTGCTCCGGCGTCGTCCCGTACTCGACTACGCCAAGCAGAGGTGCCGCGATCCGCGCCTGCAAGGCAGCCCGGTTCTCGGCGAAGCGGGACATCGCCGGATCGATGCGGTTGGCCACCCAACCGGCCAGGGCCAGCCCGCGGGCAGCGATCGCCTGCGCGGTCAGCAGCGCGTGGTTGATGCAGCCAAGGCGCATGCCGACGACCAGAATCAGCGGCAGTTGCAGCGCCGCCGCCAGGTCGGCCGTATCGCAGGTGCTGCCGAGCGGCACGCAGAAGCCGCCGACGCCTTCGACCAGCACCACGTCGGCCAGCGCCTGTAGTTGCTCGAACGAAGCGACGATCTGTGGCAGCTCGATGCTTCGGCCTTCTTCAGCCGCAGCAATGTGCGGCGCGATCGCCGCAGCGAAACCGTAGGGATTGACCAGCGCTCGCGGCGCTTGTACCGACGACGCCGCGAGCAGGCGTTCGACGTCGTCGTTGCGTCCGTGCTCGTCGAAGCCGGCAGCGACGGGCTTCATCGCCAGCGCGCTCAGGCCGCTGCGGCGCAGCGCGTGCAGCAGCGTGCAGGCGACAAAGGTTTTGCCGATTTCGGTGTCGGTGCCGGTGATGAACCAGCCGGCCCTGCGTTGTTCGGGTCGCGCGGGCGGCGCTGTCGGCTCACTCATCCGGGATCGCTCCTCACTCATTTTCTGGCGTACGCAAGAATGACATCGTAACGCGCCGGCAAGCCGGCTGGCGTGCGGTGTTGCTCGTAGGCGGCCTGTACCCGCTGCCAGGCGCTGCGGCCGAGCAGGCCGTTGCGCGCGCCTTCGCCGACCGAGTTGGCGCCGATCTCCTTGATTGCCCGCAGCAGCGTCTTCAGATCGGGGTAATGCAGGCAGACCGTCTGGCGCTGCAGCTCGATCTCGGCGAAGCCGGCGCGCAGCAGCGCGTCGCCGATCGCCGCCGGCTCGCTGAAGGTCAAAGTGTGGCGGTGCCGATCGACGTCCTTGAAGGCTTCGCGCAACTCGTGGAAGGTGTCGGGGCCGAGCGTACTCAGCGCCAGTCGTCCGCCGGGACGCAGGACCCGCCGCGCTTCTCCGAGCACCTGGTCGATCGCGCACCACTGGACGGTCAGGTTGGACCACCAGGCGGCGAAGCTTTCGTCCTTGCAGGGCAGCGCCTGGATGTCGGCGGCCAGGCAGACGTCTGCGTCATGGCGCGCCACGGCCAGCATGGTCGTCGCGAAGTCGATGGCGGTGATCTGCAACTGCGGCCAGCACGCGCGCAGCAGCCGGGCGCCGTAACCGGTGCCGCAGCCGGCGTCGAGGAGATCGAGCGGCGGTGGGTCGACGGCGAAATTGGCCAGCAGCGCTTCGCAGACCTGCCGTTGCAGCACCGCGGCGTCGTCATACGACGCCGCGGCGCGCTCGAAGGACTCTCGAACCCGCTGGTTAGCGGCTGGCAGGGGCATCGCAGAAGGCGTCCAGCAGGCGCACGAAACGATCCGGGTCGGCCAGGAAGGGTGCGTGTCCGGCGCCGGCGAAGACTTCGATACGCGCGGCCGGCAGCCGTTCCGCCAGGAACTGCGCCGCCGCCAGCGGGTTCAGCGCGTCGTTCTCGCCGTGGATCAGCAGACTGCGGATACCAAGGCCCGGCAGCAGCGGGCGCAGGTCGACGTCGCGAAGCCAGTCCAGGCCGCGGCGCAACACTTCGCTCGCGGGCGTTTGACTTTCGCGCAGGCCAGCCAGCAGGCAGCGGCTGATCGCCCGCGCAGCGCCGTCGCCCTGGCTAAGCAGCGCGGCGAAACGCTGCAGCGTCTGTTCCGGCCTGGTCGAAACGCTGGCCGCAAAGCTGTCGAGCAAGGCCGCTGGCTGCGCTGTTGGCCAGTCGCTGCGCTGCACGAAACACGGTGTGGCACCGACCAGTACCAGCCCGGCGAGACGTTCCGGCGCCAGCACTGCGGCGCGAATCGCCAGCATCGCGCCGAGCGACCAGCCGCATATCGTCACCGCGGTTGGTAGCGTGTCGAGCAGCGCCTGCGCAGTGGCCGTGAAATCGCCGCTGTCGGTCGCTGCCTGGCCGTAGCCGGGCAGCTCGACCAGATGCACCCGGTGGCGTGGCGAGAGGGCCTCGACCAGTGGCTGCCAGACCCGGCTGCCGAGTCCCCAGCCGTGGATCAGCGCGAGATCCGGGCCACTGCCGATGACGGTGCTCATTCCAGATCGCGCAGCGCATCGACCAGCCGGGCAAGGTCTTGCGGCTGGTGCGCGGCGGTCAGCGAGACGCGCAGCCGCGCGGTCCCCCTGGGCACCGTCGGCGGCCGGATCGCCGGCACCCACAGGCCGCGCTCGTAGAGCGCGGCGGCGACTCGCAGCGCGGCATGGTTGTCGCCGATGATCACCGGCTGGATGGCGGTCGGCGACGGCAGCAGCTGCCAGCGGCTGCCGGCCAGGCCATCGCGCAACTGCGCGGCGAGTTGCCGCAGACGATTGCGCCGGCAATCGCTGTTGGCGATCAGTTCGAGGCTGGCGGACAGCGCGCAGGCGATCGCCGGGCTGCCGGCAGTGGTGAAGATGTAGGTTCGGGCATGCTGCTGCAACCATTCGATCACCGTCCGGTCGCCGGCGACGAATGCGCCGGCGGCACCGGCCGCCTTGCCAAGGGTACCCATATACACCACGCGGCTGGCAGCGGGCATTTCGAAATGCGCCAGGCTGCCGCGGCCCTGCGCACCGAGGACGCCGAAACCATGCGCGTCGTCGACCACCAGCCAGGCATCGAAGCGCTCGGCGAGCGCCAGCAGGCCGGGCAGGGGAGCGAGATCGCCGTCCATGCTGAACACCGCGTCGCTGAGGATCAGCTTGCGTCTGGCCGGGCTCGCGGCGAGCAGACGTTCGAGTACCGTCAGATCGCCGTGCGGGTAGCGCTGGCTGTCGGCGCGCGAGAGCTGCACGGCGTCGATCAGGGAGGCATGGTTGAGCCGGTCGGAGAACACCGCGTCGTGACGCCCGACCAGCGCCGGAACGATCCCCAGGTTGGCCAGGTAGCCAGTCGAGAAGAGCAGGGCGCGTGCAAAACCGGTGAACGCGGCGAGCTTCTCCTCGA
>DPSD01000100.1:4614-8995 GCA_003538495.1 Accumulibacter sp. | reverse complement strand
CCGACGATGACCACCGGGTCGCGCCCGAGGGAAATATAGACGAAGCCCTGTTTGCGTTCTTCGTCCTTGAGGAAGCGTCCGACGCGCCCGACATTGGAAATACCCTCGCCGACATCGCGCAGCGCACCGGCGGTGCCCGTCGAAGGCGGGATGACGACGCGGTGTTGCGCCTGGCGCGCGTTGAACGCCTTGGCCAGTTGGTCAAGAACATATTCCGGATTGCCGCTGCCGGGGATGACCAGATCCTCGGCGCGAGCCGTTCCGATCAGCAGCAAGGCCATCCACACGATCCACCACTGGCGCACGATACCTGATCCCATCATTCCTCCTCATCGTTCAAACGCTGAACACATCATTCCCCCATTCTACAATCACCCGCGTTGCCGATTGTCGACGACGCGACGCGCCTTGCCGAGCGAGCGCTCGATGCCGCCGATGTCAACGATGCGCACTTCGGTCGAAATACCGACAAAGGACTTGATGTGGCGCTGCAGAGTGCGTGCCACATGTTCCTTTTCGAAGGCGGGAAGGGCGCGGTACTCGGACTTCAGTTCGACATCGATGGCAACCGCGTCGAGGTGGCCGTCGCGAGAGACTTCGATCAGGTAATGCGGGGACAGCTTCGCCTGCCTGAGGATCAGTTCCTCGACCTGCGAGGGAAAAACGTTGACGCCGCGGATGATCAACATGTCGTCCGAGCGGCCGGTGATCTTGTCGATGCGCCGCATCGAACGCGCAGTCGGCGGCAATATGCGGGTTAGGTCGCGCGTGCGGTAGCGGATCACCGGCAAGGCTTCCTTGGAGAGCGAAGTGAACACCAGTTCGCCATGACTGCCGTCGGGAAGGACTTCGCCGGTCGCCGGGTCGATGATCTCGGGGTAGAAGTGGTCTTCCCAGATCACCGGCCCATCCTTGCTTTCGATGCACTCGCTGGCGACGCCGGGGCCGACGACTTCCGAGAGACCGTACAGGTCGATCGCGTCGATGGCGAAGGTTCCTTCGATCTCCAGACGCATCTGCTGGGTCCAGGGTTCGGCACCGAAGAGCCCGACGCGCAGACCGGTGGACGCCGGGTCGACCCCTTGTCTCTTGAATTCGTCGGCGAGATTGAGCAGGTAGGAAGGCGTCACCATGATGATGTCCGGCCGGAAGTCGACGATCAATTGCACCTGCTTTTCAGTCTGGCCGCCGGACATCGGGATCACCATGCAGCCCAGACGTTCGGCGCCGTAGTGGGCGCCGAGGCCGCCGGTGAACAAGCCATAACCATAGCCGACATGCACCAGGTCGCCGCGTCGGCCACCGGCAGCGTGGATCGAGCGCGCCATCAACGTCGCCCACATATCGATGTCTTTCCTGGTATAGCCGACGACGGTGGGGTGTCCGGTGGTGCCCGAGGAAGCATGCACGCGAATGACCTGGTCGCGCGGCACGGCAAACATCGCGAAGGGGTAGTTGGCGCGCAGATCGTCCTTGGCGGTGAAGGGGAATTTTTGCAGGTCGTCGAGCGTTTTCAGGTCGTCGGGATGCACGCCGTGGGCATCGAATTTGCGCCGGTAGTGCGCGACATTTGCGTAGGCGTGCTGCAGGGACCAGCGCAGGCGCTCGATCTGCAAGGCCGTGATCTCATCGCGGCTGGCGGTTTCAATGGGTTCGTAAGGTTCGTAAGCGGTGGCACTGCGGGCTGCGACCATGTTGCGCATCTCCATGCTGGGCAAAAGTCGAAACCCTATTACAAGCGAGGTCGTCTTTCAAGCCAAAAGGACGAACACTAAAGTTCTCCGGCAAATGTCCGTTGCTTGAGTTGGACCACTTTCGCCAGCAGCAGACTGCCGACCCACCTTCAACCGAACCCGTTTCAACAGTGCAGCCGCAGGGCGTTGGCGTGCAAGCGCCCATTGCCTATACAATCCTGCCCGCAGCGTTCGGTGAAACGATAAAAGGAATACGAATGAAAGCAATGCTCCGAGCATCGATCCGCCACCTGGCCCTGGGCGTCGCTCTGACCTGCGCCGTCGGCGCTGGCGCAGCCGAAGACGCCATCGCCCCCCCCGACATCAGCCTCGAAGACCTGCTCGGCGTCGAGGTGACGAGCGCCTCGCGCAAGGCCGAGCGCCTGCATGATGTCGCCGCGGCCGTGTTCGTCATCACTCGCGACGACATCGAACGCTCGGGCGCGACCAACCTCCCCGAAGTCCTGCGCCTGGCGCCGGGAGTCAGCGTCGCCAGCCTCGCCAATAACCGCTGGGCGGTCAGCGTGCGCGGTTTCAACGACCGCTTCAGCAACAAGCTGCTGGTGCTGATGGACGGGCGCAGCATCTATTCGCCGCTCTTTTCCGGCGTGCTCTGGGAAAACCAGGATACGCTGCTCGAAGACATCGACCGCATCGAGGTGGTGCGCGGCCCTGGGGCCGCGATGTGGGGCGCCAACGCGGTCAATGGCGTGATCAACATCATCACCCGCCGCGCACGCGACACCCAGGGCAACCTGCTGGTTGCCGCGGCCGGCAACGAAGAACGCGCTCTGCTGGCTTTCCGCCACGGCGGCGAGGCCGGCGGCGGTCAT
Organism: Accumulibacter sp.; assembly: GCA_003538495.1. The sequence goes on along the minus strand of DPSD01000100.1, from coordinate 6,429 downwards.
TTCCGCGTCTGGGGAAAGGCTTTCAAACGCGACCAGTCGGTCACCGCCGAGGGTCATACCGGCAACGACTACTGGCAGGCCGGGCGCATCGGCTTTCGCGGTGACTGGAGCATGGGTAATGATCATCGGCTGATGCTCAGCGGCCAGATGTATTCCAGCCCGACCGGCGACCGCTGGAATCTCGCCGACCTCGGGTTGCCGCAGAACGCCTTGTTGCTGGCGCTGGTTGCCTTCAACCTCGGCGTCGAACTCGGGCAACTGGCGATCGTCGCCCTGTTCCTGCCGCTGGCATGGGGCGTGCGGAACCAGTGGATCTATCGACGAGGCGTTCTCGCGGGCGGTTCGCTACTGGTCATCGTAACCGCCAGCGTCTGGCTGGTCGAACGAGTGTTTGATCTGAAGCTCATCGCCTGAGGGAATCAGCGTCGCGGCTGGTAGAGGTTGGCGTCAGTGTGCTCCTCGGCGCGATCTTCTACGCCAACAGGCGGGTTTCTGTAATGTCGAGACATCGAGACGCTGCTTGCCGAAGATCTTTTGCGCGAGAGCCCAACGACGGCGTTCCTCAAGGTAAACGCCGGCGAGTTGTTCAAACCACTTCTGGATTCGATTCATGGCAAGTGACTCCTGCTTGGGGATGAGTGGATTGCAATTCGCTGCGACAGGGACCAGAATATCAAAAAACTGTACAAAAGTACAGCACTAAAGAATTCGGCTTCCGCATCCTGCCAGGCTGGCAGAAACCGATGCGGACGGTGTCTTCGCCGAAATCCTGCAAGCGCCGTTGACTGCCCTCATTTAATGACCGAAACTTGCCTGCGAACAGCCTGCAGGCTGGCAACACCGGGTCCGGAGTCAGACTTGCCGATGGGAGATTGAGCAATGGCACTGTATGCGTTTGATGGAAAAAGGAATTTTGCCGCTGGCGACAGGACGATCGACGTCGTCGGATTCAGCCGGGGTTCGGCACTGGCGGTCCACTTCGCCAACGAAATACTACCCGGAGACCGAGGAGCGCCCGGCCGCTGGAGGCCTGCTGTTTTACATCAAGCCGTCGCTGACTGGCTATGAATCGGCCGACCTGTTGCAGTACAAATCCCAGCACCAGGATTTTCCGCAGGTGTCGACGCTCGATCAGTGGTTCGACGAATCGCAGTTCGAGAGCTATCGCAAGCTCGGGCAACACATCGCTCAGGGAGTGATCGCCGACAGGTTCCGCCCGCTGCGGCAGCGTCCGGGAATCGAACCGCTACGCGAGGCACTCGACAAATTGCGTGCGTCTCTGAGATGACCGAAGTACTCTGGCTCGTCGCTTTCGCCGCCATGCTGCTCGGCCTGCTCGGTGTCTTTCTGCCGTTGCTGCCTGGCGTGCCACTGCTCTTCGCCGGCATGCTGGTGGCCGCCTGGCTCGACGACTTCGCGCGTATCGGCGTGCCGACACTGGCGGTACTGGCGGTGCTCGGCCTTGCCGCCTTGCTGATCGAGACCCTCGCCTCGGTGTGGGGCGTCAAGCGGGCAGGCGCCAGCGGTCTGGCGATCGCCGGCGCGGGCATCGGCGCCATTCTCGGTATTTTCGCCGGTTTGCCGGGGCTGATTCTCGGCCCGATCGTCGGTGCCGTCTGCGGCGAGTACATCGCTCGTCGCGACCACCGCACAGCGACGCGCGCCGGCATTGCCGCTGGCGTCGGCTTCCTCGTCGCCATTGTCGCCAAGCTGGCGATCGCCGTGACGATGCTGGCCGTCTTCACCCTTGCGTGGTTAATGTGAAAGTCGCGTCAGCGACTCACGAACCTCCCCTCCCCCCTCGCGGGGGGGGGG
>DPSD01000100.1:2979-4282 GCA_003538495.1 Accumulibacter sp. | reverse complement strand
TGACTTTCATGATCGGGGGTGCTTGGAAAAGTCATGACCGTTCGCATGAAACCCGTGACGCTCAGGCAGCAAGTTCATAGACCTGCTGCGCGCGCGATATCGAAACCTTGTGGTTCCGGTCCTGAAAACAGCATCCTGCCGATCCTGGGGGATCTCGATCTCCAGCGCTTCAGCGAAGGCCGGCACTTCCGTACCTATGACCAGCTTGGCGCCCACATCATGCCGGTCGGCGACGTACCGGGCGTACGCTTCGCCGTCTGGGCACCCCATGCCAGGAGCGTCAGCGTCGTCGGCGACTTCAACGCCTGGGACGGCCGCTGTCACCCGATGCGCGTTCGTGCTGGCTCCGGTATCTGGGAACTCTTCATCCCGGGCCAGGGCCAGGGGACGGTGTACCAGTACGAGATCCGCACGCAAGCCGGCACGCGGATCCGCAAGACCGACCCGCAAGGCTTCTACGCCGAATTGCGCCCACGGACCGCATCGATCGTATGGGACCTTTCCTGTACGGAAAAGGGGCTCTGGAGCGACGCCGAGTGGATGTCGTGCCGCAGCCGGAAGAATCCCCTGCGGGAGCCGATGGCGATCTACGAAGTGCACCTCGGCTCGTGGGCGCGCATGCCCGGACGCAATACCTTCCTCAATTACCGCCAGCTTGCCGACAGGCTCGTCGCCTACATCCATCAGCAGGGCTATACGCACATCGAACTGATGCCGATCACCGAGCATCCGCTGGATGCATCGTGGGGCTACCAGGTCACCGGCATGTTCTCGCCGAGCAGCCGTTTCGGGACGCCGGACGATTTTCAGTATTTCGTGAATGGCATGCACCGGAACGGGATCGGCGTGATCCTCGACTGGGTGCCAGCCCACTTCCCCAGGAACGACTGCGGGCTGATCCAGTTCGATGGCAGCGCACTGTACGAATACGCCGACCCCCGCATCGGCGAGCACAAGCGCTGGGGCACCAAGGTCTTCAACTTCCAGCGCAAGGAGGTGGTGCAGTTCCTCATCAACAGCGCGCTGTTCTGGCTGGATTGTTACCACATCGACGGGCTACGGGTGGACGCGGTATCGGCGATGCTCTATCGCGACCATGATCGCAAGGAATGGCTACGCAACGAGCACGGCGGCCGCGAGAATCTCGAGGCCATCGCCTTTCTTCGCCACCTGAACGAAAAGGTATCCGAGCTGTACCCCGGCGCAATCACCATCGCCGAGGAAGCCACCGCTTTCCCGATGGTCAGCCGCCCCGCCTCGCTGGGCGGCCTCGGCTTCACCTTCAAGTGGAACATGGGCTGGA
>DPSD01000100.1:2116-2708 GCA_003538495.1 Accumulibacter sp. | reverse complement strand
ATGGGCTGGATGCACGATACGCTGGACTACATTGCTCTCGATCCGCTGCAGCGCAAGGAGCACCACCGGAACCTGACGTTCGGCCTGATGTACGCATTCGACGAGAATTTCATCCTGCCCATCTCGCACGACGAAGTCGTCCACCTGAAAAAGGCGATGCTCGACAAGATGCCCGGCAGCGTCTGGCAGAAGTTCGCCAACCTGCGGCTGTATTACGGGTTCATGTGGACCCATCCGGGCAAGAAACTGCTCTTCATGGGCCAGGACTTCGGGCAATGGCGGGAGTGGAGTGAGAACCGCGGCCTCGACTGGCACCTGATCGAGGCCGGCGGCACGCCACACGGCCCGCAACCGCATCTGCGCCTGCAACGCTGGCTGGCCGATCTGAACCGCATCTACATCGACGAACCCGCTCTCCACGAACAGGACTGCGAGCGGCAGGGCTTCGAGTGGATCGACGCCGATGGCGCGGAACAAAGCGTCCTCTCGTACATCCGGCGCGCCCTTGACCCGGAGGACTACCTGCTCGTCGTCGCCAATTTCACCCCGAACGTGTATCGGGGCTACCGCATCGGGGTGCCGGCACGGACGA
>DPSD01000100.1:0-1757 GCA_003538495.1 Accumulibacter sp. | reverse complement strand
TGTGCAACGAGGAAGCGCTGGTGGCAGACGACATCGGATGGCAATCGCAGCCCCATTCCCTCGAAATGACGATACCGCCTCTGGCAATGGTGGTGCTCAGACCCGAGCGATAGCCGGTCGACCAGGTCCGGAGCACTGCCTGCGCACATGCACTTTACAGTGCTTCAAGCGCTCTCGATCTTGCGGATGCGTACGTCCGTTGTGAGTACGAGCTGGCAGGCCAGCCGTGCATGCGGGTTGCCGGGCGCATAGATTTCGAGCGCATCGCGCTCCGCCGCGTCCGGCGCTTCGAGTTCGCCGCCGCTCAGGGCTGCCACCTCGATCAAACAGGTGCCGCACAGGCCGCTACGGCAACCGAAAAGCAATGGCGAATTGAGTACCGTGAGGTGCACCGGCAGGCTCGCGAGATCCGCCAGTTCCACTGGCGCAAACGCCGTTCCCGGAAACTCGATGCGGTGCGTGCTCATTTCGGGCGGAAACCGGCGAGCTGGCTGCGGTTGCCGGCGAGGTAGCGGCCGACGTCGTTCTTGCGCATCGTGCGCATCTCCCGGTTGCCCGCATTCAGCCAGGTGACCGGTTCGACGAATGCACGATACGACTCGGCGGCAATGCGGTGGGTCTCCGCCGCTGCGGTGAGACCGTCAGACTCGCGCGCAAAGCAGGCCTCCATCATGGCGCGCGCCTCGCCGTCATCCATGGCGAAGACGGGCGAGCGGAAGATCTTGTAGATCACCGGGAAGATCGCCGGTTCATACCAGAAGATGCCGTTTACCGCGACGGAGAAGTGGAAATGATCCCGTTGACAGCCGGCAACACCGCGGTTCACCACCCAGCGCTCGAAGTTCGTCGGCGCCTCGAGTACCCGCGGCACTTCGAGCCCGACCAGGCGCGAAGTATTGAAATGAAACGACTCGTCCATGAAGTGCCAGTAGCTGATCGCCGACGGCAGCGGCGCGTGCTCGCGATCCGGATGCTGCAGGTAGTAGCTGGAAAGCCGGTGCTGCACGAGCTTGCCGTTGAGCGTGCGCAGACCACGCACCAGCAGATACTGGCTGCCCAGGAAGGCGTTCGACGAAGACAGCAGGGTGAACGCCTGGATCTGCAGCCGGCGCCAGAAATCCTTCGCTGCATTGCTGTCCGCGAACACCATCGTGTGGTCGTAGAGGCTGCGCATCGGGTAGGTGAACAAACGCTCGCCGAAAAGCGTGTGCTCGACGGCTTCGCCAACGGTCTTGAAGGCGTGGATGTGCGCACGTTCCTGCTTCGTCTCGAGATCCAGGTTGTCGCACACCAGCCGGAAATCTTCAAGAGTGTAGATCCCGGCCGCAGACACCTGGTTGAGGAAAATCGTCGCGATCTCTGCCGAGACGATCTGCGCGTAGTAGGCGACCCAGTAGAGCTGGTTGAGAACGACGCGTTGTGCTGCCGAAGACTGCTCCCACACCGGCGTCCCCCACAGCAGGGAGAAGTTCTCGGGATTCCAGTATTCGTGGCGGCAATCTGCGTAGCAGAAACGTTTTGCCGCATCGTCGATCAGGGCCGTATGGTCCTGTTCGGCGTTGCGGCGCAGGTTGAACTCAAGCTTGCGGACGGTCGAAACATCGTCGAGCAGCGATCTGGTTTGACGCTGGGCAAGGCCGGTGTGCATACTGCCCTCTCTTTTCGCTTAATGTGAAAGTCGCGTCAGCGACTCACGAATCTCCCCTCTCCACTCGCGGGAGAGGGGTCGGGGGAGCGGGAAACGGTCAGGGCTTTCA
>DPSD01000099.1 GCA_003538495.1 Accumulibacter sp. | reverse complement strand
TCAGGAAGCGCACCGGCGACGGCGCCGCTTGCGCAAGGCGCAGCGCGAGCTCGAAGCTCTTGCTCTGCGCCTCGATGATCGCCTCGGGTTTCAGATTCTGCGAACCGGCGAAGAGGTGGAAACCTTCGAAGGTCAGTCCCGAACGAGCGATCGCGGCCAGCACTTCGGGCACCTGCTCGGCGTCTACACCGAACGGCTTGGCGCCCCCGCCCATCTTCATCCCCGAGCTCTTCAACTCGAAATCGGGGTTCACCCTTACCGCGACGCGCGCCACCTGGCCGGTCTCGTCCCCGATCCTGGCCAGTTCGGCGACTTCGCGAAACGACTCGACGTTGATCAGGATGCCGGCGGCGACCGCCTGCCGCAACTCCGCAAGCTGCTTTCCGGGGCCGGCGAAGCTGATCTCGGCCGGGTCGGCGCCAGCGTCGAGGGCGACCTTGAGTTCGCCGCCCGACGCCACGTCGATGCCGTCGACCAGGCCCGCCAGGTGGCAGACCAGCGCCGGCATCGGGTTGGCCTTCATCGCGTAGTGCAGCTTCAGCGTCGCCGGCAGCGCCGCCCGCAACTCGGCGACCCGGCCGCTCAGCAGCTGGCGGTCGTAGGCGTAGAAGGGCGTCTGTCCGACGCGCGCCGCGAGCCGGCGCAGGGGCAAGCCGCCGACCACCAGTTCGCCGTCCTGCACCGGGAACTGGCGCATCGGCGGGTGGCGGGGGGATGTCCGTTCGACGGGCTTCATGGCTGGCTCAAGCCGGGCAGCGGCCGCTCGCCGTCGGCGGTGCTTGCCAGGAAGGCGCTGGCCAGCGCCTTGCGGTCGATCTTGCCATTGGGGTTGCGGGGCAGGGGGCCAGGGTGCACCGTGACGCCGGCCGGCACCATGTAGGCAGGCATCCGGCGGCGGCATTCGGCGAGCAGCGCCGCGGGGTCGAACTCGCCGTCGGCGGCCGGCGTGGCAATCACCTGGATCGCCTGCCCGAGCGTCGGGTGATCGACGCCGAAGGCGACGCATTCGCCGACCAGGCGCGTCGCATAGAGCACTTCCTCGACCTCGGTCGGGCTGACCCGGTAGCCCGAAGTCTTCATCATCTCGTCGCGGCGGCCGATGAAGTAGAGAAAGCCCTGTTCGTCGCTGCGCACCGTGTCGCCGGAGAAGACCGCGATCTCGGGCAGCACCAGGCCCGCATCGCGGCCCGGCGTACGGGCCGGCAGCGCCTTGTAGCGTTCGGCGGTCTTCTCGGGATCGTTCCAGTAGCCCATCCCGACCAGCGCACCACGGTGGACGAGTTCGCCGGGTTCGTTGGCCGCGCAGGCCGAGCCGTCCTCGCGCAGGACCAGGATCTCGGCGTTGGGGATCGCCTTGCCGATCGAGTCGGGACGCCGGTCGACCTCGTCGGGCGCCAGGTAGGTCGAGCGGAAGGCTTCGGTCAGGCCGTACATCAGATACGGCTTGCTGTCCGGCAGGCGGCTGCGCAAGCTGGCCAGCGTCTGCCGCGGCAGGCGGCCGCCGGTATTGGCGAAGTAGCGCAGATGGCCACTGATCGTCGCCGGCCAGTCGAGTTCGGCAAGCTGGATGTACAGCGGTGGCACCGCCGTCAGCCCGGTCACCCGTTCGCTGGCCAGCGCCTTGAGCACGTCTCGCGGCAGCAGGTAGTTGAGCAGCACGACGCGGGCACCGGCGTGGAAAGCGGTGGTCAGCTGGCTGAAGCCGGCGTCGAAGGACAGCGGCAGCGCGGCCAGCAGGGTGTCGTCGGCGGTATTTTCGAGATAGCTGGCGACGCTCCGGGCGCCGGCGACCAGGTTGCGGTGCGAGAGCACCACGCCCTTCGGTTGGCCGGTACTGCCCGAGGTATAGAGGATCGCCGCCATGTCGGTGTCGATCACCCGGTGGCCGCTTTGCCCACCTGCCTGCAGCAGGTCGTCCCAGCGCCGCCAGGCCAGCGGGCCGGGACGGTCGGAGAGCGTTTCGCCGGTGACCAGGATGACGTGCCGCAGGTCGTGGCACGAAGACAGGATCGGTTCGAGCAACGCCAGCCGCTCGCTCGAGGTGAGCAGCGCGCGGACATTGCAGTCGCGCAGGATGTAGGCCACCTGCTCGGCCTTGAGCAGCGGGTTGAGCGGCACGAAGACGCAGCCGGCGCCAGCCGCGCCGAAGCTGGCGACGACCGTTTCGAGGCGCTTTTCGAGGTAGATCGCGACCCGCTCGCCGCGTTGCAGCCCGAGCCCGACCAGGCCGCCGACAAAACCGCTGACCGCCTGTTGCAGGGCGCCGTAGCTCATCGACTGCCGGCCATGGCTGAGCGCGATGGCGTCCGGGTCGCGCGCCGCGGCGTGGCTGATCAGTTCGGCGAGCAGGTGGGCATCGGTCATGTCTTGGGTGCGATGGGGCAATCGAGTAGTCGCCGATTTTAACGGGATGCGCAGGGGTGACCGTGAAATTATTCCCATTGGGTTGAAGGGCGCCGCCAGCAGGGCGAGTGTGCAGGCGGTCCCGCGCTTCCGCGTTGCCGGTGCAAGGCCATAAACTGCCGGCTGGCCAGGTTTACCGCTTCAGAGCGGCAGGAAATCGCCGCCGACTGCAGCCGCGCTGGCCGCCCCGAGCCCGGCGTCTCTGGCAAAACGGGGCCAGCAGACCAGCGCGTCGCGCACATCGGCCAGAACATCGAATGCGCGAAGGACGCCGAAGCGCTCGGCTTCGATCAACAGGTCGGCACGCGTGATGCCTTCGAAGCGGCCGTTGATCGACAACTGGTGCTGACGGGTCCACTGGCCGCGTGGGTTATGGGCGTGGGTCAGGTCGTAGGCCGGAGCCAGTTCCCATTCGCCACCCTGCTTCAGCCGGAAGGAGAAGTTCTTGCTGTGGTCGTCACAGTTGCGCGCCATGACGTTGAACGCCATCCGGCGAAAAGCCTGGCCGACCGCCAGCGGACCCAGTCCGAGCCGGTCGATGACCGCAAACAGGCGGGCATAGGCGTGCGTCCGCCGCAGCTTGTAGTCGACGTGGTCGATGCCGCACAGCGTTTGCAGGTGGTGGCGGGCGCTGTGCTCGCCGGCCACCTGGCGATCGAATCGTCGGGTCATGAAATGGGCACGGCCGTTTTCCTCGAGCAGCCGGCACGGCGACATGGTGATCCCGGCCGCACCAGCCATCTGCGCGTAGGCGTACTCGATCCGGCCGCCTTCGCCGCCGTTTGCCTCGCCGACGCCGTCGAACTTGAGCAGCCAGTGCTCGAAACCCGCGTCGACGTCCAACTGGCCGCTACGCAGCGCGCCGGTGTGCGGGTTCCAGGCTACGGCCGCCTTGGCGCGCGCACCGCCGGCTGACGTGCCGACCCGGGTCAGCCTGGCCAGCGCGCTCCGCGCCAGGCGATCGCCGCCCGCACCCCTGGCCAGGTCGCCGTCCAGGACTCGCCGGGCGACCTCCACCAGCGAGCGCAGCTGCAGCGCTTCGGCACTCTCGCGAGGCGCTCCGCGGGCTGGTTTGAACTCCAGCGCGCCGAGGCCACGCCGGCCGATGAAGGCCAGCCGGTCAAGCGCGTTGATGGCCGTTTCCGGGATGCCCTTGCTGTTCATCCAGGCATCGATCAGGGCGTTGCCGAAGTCGTCCGGCAGGGCGTCGGCGAGCATCCCGGGCAGTCCGCGATAGCTCGCCGTGGACAGATCCGGGAAGGCGAAGCGGTCGCCGCCCGCCAGTGGCATGGTCAGCGGCGCCAGTTCGATGCCGGTACGCCGCCACGCCGGGTCCCAGGTGAATACCTGGCAGTCGCGCTGCGGGTCCGCCGCGACCCTGCCGACGCCTTGTCCCCAGATCCGGACCTCGACCTTCGGCGGTGTCTCACGGGTGTTCATTCGGCGGCCGCGGGCGAGGCGCCGGAGGAGCGCCACCGATTCCTGGACTGTTCAGCCTCGACCGCCAGCAGAGCGTGTTTGCGTTCGCTGCCCCAGCGGTAGTTGCCGATATCGCCATTCTCGCGGATCACGCGATGGCAGGGAATCAGCACCGCGAGCCGATTGCGCGCCAGCGCCGAGCCGACCGCGCGCTGGGCTCGCGGGTGGTCGATGAGCGTCGCCAGCGTCCGGTAGGAGACGACATTGCCGGGTGCGATGTTGATCAGCGCTTCCCAGACCTTGATCTGGAAATTGGTTCCACGCAACAGCAGGTGCAGCGGCCGCTGTCCTTCGACGACCGAAAAAACCCGCCCGATGGTTTCGGAAAGCGCTTCATCGTCACGCTGCAGGCTGGCGTGTGGCCACTCCGACTGAAGTAGCGCGATGGCATCGGTGCCCTGGTCCGACGCGGTGAACTGCAGATGGCACAAGCCGCGCGGGGTGTTCCCGGCGATCACCCGTCCGAATGGCGTCGCGGCGAAGCCATAGGTGATGCGCAAACCCTCGCCCAGCGAGCGGACCTCTCCCGGGGTCACCGCGTCGCAGGCAACCAGCAGGTCGTGCAGCCGGCCGGGTCCCGACAGGCCGGTCGCGTAGGCTGTAGCGAGCACGTCGTTCTGCGCGCGTAATAGCGACCGCGCATGCGCGCTGGTCAGGTACTGCAGAAAACGTTTGGGTGAAATACCCGCCCAGACGCTGAAGGTCCGTTGCAGGTGAAAAGGGCTGACCCCGACATGTTCGGCGATCTCCTGCAGACCCGGCTGGTACGGGCGGTGCTGCCTGACGAAACGGATCGCTCTGGCGACCGTCTCGTACGCCCGGCAGCGTTCGTCGAGTTCCCCGGTCGCGACGGCCGCGTTGGCGTTGCTGTCCTCGTTCATGCCGGCTGCCGCCGTGGTCCGAATAGGCCGGCGGTGGTGGCGATGCCGGTCAGGATCAGCGCGCCGCCGAGCACGGTGTGCCAGCCGATGGCCTCGTCGAGGAACACGGCGCCCCACAGGACGCCGAAGACCGGGATCAGAAAGGTGACCGACAGCGCGCGTGTCGGCCCGACATCGTCGATCAGCCGGAAGTAAAGCAGGTAGGCGGCGCCGGTGCAGACGATTCCCAGCAGCGACACCGCCGCCCAGTCGCCGGCGTCCGGGAGCTGTCGAATCGGCGCGAACAGAAACAGCGGCAGGACGACCAGGGTGGCCATCCACATGCTGCCGTGGGCGTTGTTGAACGGTGTCGCCAGGCCAGGGCGGGCCTTGGTGTAGATGCTGGCGACGCTGTACGACAGCGGCGCCAGCAGTCCGGCGGCTATGGCCGTCCACTCGCTGGTCCCGGCCAGCGCCAGGTTCTGGCCGACCAGCACGGTGACGCCCGCCAGGCCGCACGCCAGACCGACGGCGACCGCGCCGGTCAGGGGCGTGCGCAGCCAGAGGGCGCCGACCGCCGCGCCGAAGAGCGGCGAGGTGGCGTTGAGAATCGCCAGCAGCGAGGCCGGCAGCGACTGCGCGGCATAGGCAAAGAGGATGAACGGCAGCGCCGAGTTGAGGACGCCGATAATCAGGAAATGCCGCCACAGCCGGCCTGCTTGCAGGGGGTGTTTGAAGAACCGGCTGGCGAGCCAGAGAAATGCCGCGGCGATCCCGACGCGGAACATGATCAGCGCCACCGGTCCGAAAGCGGGGACGCTGACTCGCATGAACAGGAAGGAGGCGCCCCAGATCGCGGCGAGGAAGAACAGGCGGGTGATGCTGGCGGCGTCCATGATGGCTTTCATCGAGATGGGGATGCCCGGATTGTCGGTCCGGCAGGAGCCGTTGGCCACCCGATTCTTGCGCTTTGTGCTGCCGGCCGGTGCGCTAGCGTCCGCCCTTGCTGCCACCCTTGTCCCAGCCATAGCGAATCGTTCGCTGCCAACGGTTCTCGGCCTGGCTCGGCGTCTTCCCGGCGGTCGCGGCAGGCCGCTGCAGCGGCGCCTTCGGCGTCGGCGGTGCTTTGCGGGGGCGTGCCAGGTTGGCGGTCATGGTGGTCGGCGCGGATCGGGCGGGAGCCGCTATGGTAGACTTTGCGCCCATTCTAACGCGCAAGAGAAAGCCATGTCCGGTAACACCCTTGGCACGCTGTTCACCGTGACGTCGTTCGGTGAGTCGCACGGTCCGGCGATCGGCTGCGTGGTCG
>DPSD01000237.1:7830-7951 GCA_003538495.1 Accumulibacter sp. | reverse complement strand
GCAGCTGCCGGGTTCCATCCGCCGTCCCACCGGATCGAAGAGGAACCCGAATTGACCATTTCCCCTGAAAGAGAAGCGCAAATTCTGCGCTACTACCATGCCGAGCGCTGGCGCATCGGCA
>DPSD01000237.1:996-7566 GCA_003538495.1 Accumulibacter sp. | reverse complement strand
TGGCGCATCGGCACCATCGCCACCCAACTGGGCGTTCATCATGGCACCGTCCTGCGCGTTCTGACGCAAGCCGGCCTCCCCCGCACCGGGATCGCGCCTCGCGCTTCCCGCATCGACCCCTACCTGCCCTTCGTCCGCGAGACCCTGGAACAGTTTCCGACGCTGACCGCCAGCCGGCTCTACGTCATGGTCAAGGAGCGCGGCTATCCTGGTCGTCCCGATCACTTCCGTCATCTGGTGGCCTTGCACCGTCCACGACCGAAGGCCGAAGCCTATCTGCGGCTGCGCACGCTGCCTGGCGAACAGGCTCAGGTCGACTGGGGTCATTTCGGTCATCTGGAGATCGGTCGCGCGCGTCGGCCGCTGATGGCCTTCGTGATGGTGCTGTCCTGGTCGCGAATGATTTACCTGCGCTTCTTTCTCGATGCGCGCCTGGAGAGCTTCCTGCGCGGCCATGTCGGGGCGTTTGCCGCCTGGGGAGGCCTGGCGAGAGTGGTGCTGTACGACAATCTGAAGAGCGCCGTCCTCGAGCGACAAGGCCAGGCTGTGCGCTTCAACCCCACCTTGCTGCAGTTCGCCGGTCATTATCGCTACGAGCCCCGCCCAGTGGCGATCGCGCGCGGCAATGAGAAGGGGAGGGTCGAGAAAGCCATCCGCTATATCCGGGACGCCTTCTTTGCGGGTCGCACCTTTCTGGACCTGTCGGACCTCAATGCGCAAGCCGAGGCCTGGTGTACGGGAGAGGCGGCGGACCGGCGTTGCCCGGAAGACCCGACGCTCAGCGTGCGTGAAGCCTTCGCCCGGGAAGCGGCACACCTTCTGGCGTTGCCGGACAATGCCTATCCGACCGATGAGCAGGTCGCTGTGAAGGTCGGCAAGACGCCCTATGTGCGCTTCGACCTGAACGACTATTCGGTACCCCATGAGCAGGTGCAGCAGACCCTGACGGTGGTCGCCGACCCGCTTCGGGTCCGCATTGTCGATGGCCCGACGGTGCTGGCGACGCACCGGCGCAGTTATGACCGCGGGCAATGCATCGAGGATCCGGCCCATATCGCGACGCTGGTCGAACAGAAGCAGCAGGCCCGTTTGCACCGGGGGACCGACCGGTTGACGCGGGCCGTGCCGGAGAGCCGGGAGTTGCTCGTCCAGGCGGCCGGCCGCGGGGCGAATCTGGGGGCGATCACGGCGGCGCTGCTGCGTCTGCTCGATCGCTATGGGGCGAGCGAGTTGCGCGCCGGTATCGAGGAGGCTCTGGCACGCCAAGTCCCGCACCCGAACGCGGTGCGCCTGGCGCTGGAGCGCCGGCGCGAGGCCACCGACCGGCCGCCACCGGTCGAGATCACCTTGCCCGAGCACGTGCAACGCCGTGACACGCCGGTCCGGCCGCACCGGCTGGAGCCCTATGACCGGCTCACGGAGGCTACCGATGATCCCGATTGAGGTCCTGCGCAAACGGGCGGAAGCCCTGCATCTGCATGGCTTGCTGGCCCACTGGTCGGAGTTGACCGACAGCGCCTGGGTCGAGCCCTTGCTGATCTGGGAGGAGACCGAGCGGGCCCGCCGCAGCCTGGAGCGCCGTCTGGCCGAGGCGCACATCGGCCGCTTCAAGCCGCTCGCCGATTTCGACTGGGACTGGCCGGAGCAGTGCGATCGCGCCGCGATCGGCGAGCTGATGAGCCTGGAGTTTCTGACGACAGCGAGCAATGCCATTCTGGTTGGGGCGAGTGGGCTGGGGAAGTCGACGATCGCCCGCAACATTGCGCACCGCGCGGTCCTGTCCGGGCATACGGTGTTGTTTACCACGGCCGGTCAGCTCCTCGGCGACCTGGCGGCGATCGATAGCGATTCGGCGCTGCGCCGGCGCTTGCGTCACTATGCGGCACCGGCGCTGCTGGTGATCGATGAGGTCGGCTATCTGTCGTATTCGAACCGACACGCCGATCTGCTCTTCGAGCTGATCAACCGTCGTCACGAGTCGCGCAGCACGCTGATCACGACCAATCGTTCCTTCTCGGAGTGGTCGGAGGTCTTTCCCAATGCGGCCTGCACCGTCGCCCTGATCGATCGTCTCGTCCATCACGCCGAGATCGTCGCCATCAAGGGCGAGTCCTATCGTCGCAAGGAGGCGCAGGAGCGGGCCGAGCAGCGCGCCCGGAAACGTCGAGCCATTAGCGGGACTTCCGCATGAGGCCTCATCACCTGCCTTCCGGGTTGCGCGGCGGGCTCGATTTCCTGATCTGTGCCGACTGGACTCCGGATCAGGCCCTGGCCATCGTCGAACTGCTCGACGATCTGCGTGACCGCATCTGGGCCCATTACGACTTGGCGCTCTTCGACTTGATCCGAGACGATCGTGTCAGCCCACGCGAAGGACTCTCTGCCGACCCCTGCCCAGCCCACGACTGGACTGACGACCCGCCATTCTGATCGGCACCGACCCGTCAAACTTCAAGGGGCCGCAATCGGCCCCTTTCTCGTTGACGCCAACAGTCAACCATTATCCGCCAGCTTTGCGCGCCAGCTTTCCGCGGATCTTGGGCACCGCTAACACCACCGGCAAGAATAATCTCGTTAACGCCCAATTGGTCGTGGAGCAGAACGCAGAAATCGCCCAAGTATTGTCCAAGTGCTGCGATGCTTTCTTCTACTACTTTAGCCACGGACTTTAAGGTTGAATCGCTGGAACGAACTTTCCACGTATGTTCGGGCGGCCACTCCAATATTTTCTGCAAGCGTGCCTTGCCGCATTCAACTACGTCGTGCTTCACTTTCTTCAACAGCGACCCCGGATCGAATATTCTCAGAGCAATCTGGAGGCTATAGAGTAGATCTGGCTCGATATCCTTTTTGTTTGCCAATCCTATATCGAGCAGACGACGGACAACTTCGACGCTGACGGGTATCTGCCACAACCGGCTCCGCTCCGCCTGCCGGGCACCGCACTCCTGCACCAGATCATCATACGCCGACTTCGCCGACGCCGACGCCGAACTCCCCGTATTTAACGCACCCCACAACTCGGCAATTCGCCCAATCTCCCCGCTGTCTAGATCTAGATCGTTTGGCTGAAAACAACGCACGCTCTTGCCCCGTATCTTAGCGATGCGGGGAAGACACCTCTTGGAGAGATACTCGGCGGCGACACCTTGTGGGAAGCCCTCCCTTGGCGGAGCGCCAACGTCCAAGACGCACTTACCCCACTCGAACAAGCCTTTCTGCAACGCAAAGCTACCCCTTGGCCGGAGGAAGAAGCCTCCGGCCAGCCCAGTACCCAGTTTGACGACTGCAAGACGCCCCTCTTCTTTATCGCTCGGTTCACTCGAAGCCGATAGCTTGGGTTTCGCGATGTCAGATGATGTCTCTCCGTCGCCGTCGCTCAATAGAGCTTGCTGGATGGCACCTACTGCCTCTCCATCGCCGTCGTTCAGTAGAGCCACGAAAGGGGCGGCGAAAACCGGCTCAGCGCAGAACTCCTGCGTCCAAGCCTTGCTCACTGCACCAGGGATGTCGACTTCGAAGATTTCGTCTATAAGGTACTCTACCTCCTTGGGTGCTTTAGGCCAATGGAGAAGCTTCACAGGATTGCTGTGTCCGGCGATATGTCCATCACGGATCGGTCCCGGCCAAGTCAAGCCGATGACCACCGGCACCTTCTCTCGCCTATCATCCAGATTCCCTGTGGTCTCTCGCGTGGGTTCCTTTAGACGTTCCGTGAATTTTCCGAGGTCCCGCCCCCTCGCAATATGTCCAACAAGGCGCTCCGCAAAACGCTGGGTTCCAATCGCTAAGGCCTTCCCAGCATTGGTGTTGTCCTCTGCCAGCATTGACGAATCGGGGTCCCCGGTCTGCATACGAGATGCCTCCCCTATTGGCTTCATCTTGCAGCTAGCCTGAGGATCGTATTGATACACTTGTATCTTGGTTAAGGTGCCCCCAATATCGACGCCAATCAAGAGCATTGGCATATTGGAGTGATTTGTCAGATAGAGATCAAGCGCCTTGAAAGTTCCGTAACCCACGTCGATCGTATCGGTAGTGGCACGCGATTCGGGAACGCTGCTGTCCGTTCCACCCAAGAGCCGAAAAACGTCAAACCGCGTGTTATAGTTGCGCATGTAGCGACCGAGCAACGTGCTATAACCACCATGCAAATAAAGCTCCTGAATGATGCGTCGCCAATCGTCAGGCTGCATCACCCCCTCCGTTTGCGGCATCTCCGCAAGTTCGGGAGCCAGCCCGCAGTTGTGCAGGGCGATGGTCTTGAGATCTAAGTCGACATGCTCCATGCCTGCGCCATTGCCTGGTTTAAGACGGAACCGAGCAAGAAGTTGGCTATGATCTGTTGCAGATGGTCGGCGTCTTTTTTTACGTCCGCTGGGATGCGAATCCAGCGTGGCTGCTGCCGGTTGTCGATAACAACGGGAAGGCTAAAGCAGCGGTCGCGCCGCAGGAGATACACGACCTCGGAGATTCGCCTGACCAGCGGGAATGGAATGTAGGCTGCCAGATCATCCGCCCGACGGCTCCCCTTTTTCCGCTTTTCGCGCCAGTGGCCGCATTCCGGCGACAGAGAGTCGCCCATGATGTCCTTGGCCCGATCCAGCAGGTGCTGAAATAGACGAGCTGCAGATTCATCATCGTTCTTTGGTCCTTCATTAGCTGACAAAAGCGTAGATGAAGTGGCCCCGGGAAACACAAGGCGCTCCGCAACCAGAAAATCCTGCAACAGAACTTTAAGCGTCCTCTCCCGACCCTCTTTCCTATTCAATGAATAATCATCGGGTATTTGGAATCCGAACACACGAAAGTTCTCCTTGAAGTATGCGTCTTGGCGATCCTCGTCATCCGGGAAACCCGAGAGCACCATCTGCAAAATGGACCGGAGATTTTCCTTAACCTGCTCCTGACCAAAGGAGGCCGTGCAGTAGTCTTTCATCTCAGAGCCCATACGTCTCGAGATCGTATCCTTGAGGGCCTTTATTTTACCGTCAAGGCGGGTCACGGTTTTCTCGCAGCAGTTGTGCTGTGGGCCCAGGACGTGCTTGGCCCGCATGTAACTGTATACGGGCAGCTTGTGTCGAGAGCCGAAGTCTAAGACATACTTGCGGGCTCTATCGAGAAATTCGTCTCTGTTCCAAGCATCTGAGGCGCCCACGTTCTCCCCGTCTACTCTTACTCTGCCCACCAAGATCGGGACGAGGTGGTTGCGCCCCTCTTCGACGATAGACATTAGCCGCAAAGCCGCAATCCGCTCCTTGTTGGTAAAGGCAAGCACCTTATTCGCTGGGTCCTCTTCAGGGTGGCATGCGAAACGCTCAATGAGTTGCCAGCTTCCGCTCCCGCGAACAGCCTGTCCCACTGCCGACTGGCAGCGGATCAGAACTGCGATCAAATCGATTACGGCTTGTACATCAGACATCTGCGGCCATTGGCGCAGCAGCGCGTCGCGCGCCCGACCCGCACTGTAGGCCTCCCAAGAAAAGGCCTGGAAATGCTCACACTGGCTTTCACCAATGGCGATCAGCAAGGCCAACGCTAAGGAGAGCTGGCAGTTACCGGTCAACACCGTCCTCGCCCCACGTACTTGCTGGATGATGTCCTCGGCCTGAGTGAGCGCTAACAGATCTTTAACCGAGTCCTTGTAAGGATTGTTTCTCGAACAACGTTCCTTGAGTATCAGTGCTTCACACAAGAGAAACATCCTCAAAGTTCGGGCGATGGTCTCTGCACGGTAAGGGTAGTCCTGTTCACAGACTGCGAAGAGGGCGGGGCCGATCTTCTTCAGCAGCTCATAGTTTCTATCTAAGGCGGCTTGCAAGGCTTCCACCCATTTAGAGATCTCAAGACGAATTTTCATATCCAAGTCGCAAGGGAAGTACTGGCCTGTGGACTCGCCCTTCAATAAACAGGAACACGTTTCCTGCTCTTCCCTCTGGAAAACCAAAACCCTCAGGAGATTGTCGATGCACTCCTGTGACGTTCCGGGAAAAAAAGCTTTCAATTCAGCGATACGGAAGTCGGTTTCGTCGACAAACTCAAACATGATGTACTCCTCCGTGAGTAGGGCCAGTTACTTTGTATCGCGGTACAACTCTGTGTCACCTAGCCGGCGCCTGGCCGGACCTGACTACTTCCCAAGCAGGTAGCGGGGAGAGCTTCGAATCGCTGGTCATCCAGTTCGATGAGGAGGACGGCGCGACCTCGCTCCCGGAAATTTGGTGCTCGTACCAGCGGTATCCCCGGGGCCTCCATGCCCGCCGGGAACCAAGTTGGTGTCACCGAGCCAGAGTTCTCGACGCAGAGCCCCCGGGAGCAGCCGAGGGCACGCAGGCGAAGCCCGAGTTCATCGAGACCGGCATGAGCGAATAGGCAGACCAGCCCCCCAGTGGCGTTAACTCCAATCGCGGCATGAAAGTAATTAACGCACCGTCGCAGGGGGGGCGTGCAAGCGGCCATTACCTCATGCATTGCATGAGCGGCGATGGACAGGGATGCTCGAAAAACCGCGCCATCGGAGGATGGAGAGGCTCATCGGATGGGAACAATCATATCTTATATAAGACATAA
>DPSD01000237.1:0-797 GCA_003538495.1 Accumulibacter sp. | reverse complement strand
TTGCATGAGCGGCGATGGACAGATCCGAGTGCAGGTGGTGCTCGAAAGCCCGATGCAGTTGCGACCAAGCGTCGCGGCTCGCTTCTCCCGCTAGGTGGTGATGCCCGCGGGGGAGATCAAAAAGATGGGAATGGTCAGCTGCCTCGCAGAGCATCACGTCGAAGAGTTCCGTCTCTGACATGTCATCCCACACAACCGGAACTCCGGCGCAGAAAAAATCGCGCCAAGCAGCTGCAGGTCCACTCCCCCCTAGTGCGCGATCGAGGACCAGGGCACCGTCTCGAACCCCAAGACCA
The DNA here is from genome assembly GCA_003538495.1 of Accumulibacter sp. The sequence continues at coordinate 501 of DPSD01000237.1, read as the reverse complement.
TAGTAGGGTCGCAGACTGCTCTCGGGGTGCTCGCCGACCACGGCGTGAGCCTGTCCATTCCAGATAACTGGCGCGCGCAGGTTAACGAGGCTATTGCGCATTCCCAGCGCCACGATAGGGGCGTTCGATCGTACTAGTCCGTGCTCGACGGCAAACTTGACGTGCTCATCCACCCGATATCTACCCTCGGATGAGACGTCGGTGTTCGTCAGGAGATCCTTGGCGGTAAGCTCAATACCCAATTCGATTGCTGGCAAAGACAACACCGCCCGCACATAACGTCGAATGTGCAGATCGCAACTAACACTGATAGCTAGCGCGGGGTCTGGGTCTTGCGGCTCTTGGTGGATCATTCCGATGGCTCCAATACGCGCCACTGGGGGAGGCGGTCAACGCGATAATCGATGGCGCTGGTATAGGTCCCCTTCATGATCTCCAACACGTGGGCGCAGCCGTGCCATTCCACCAGTGTCTGCTGGTGCACACGCAGCACAGGTGTGC
>DPSD01000634.1:11002-11277 GCA_003538495.1 Accumulibacter sp. | reverse complement strand
GCGCATGCCGCAGTTCCAACTCGATGCCCAGCGCCGAAATGCTGCCGTGCATCGGGAAGCGAAACTCGAAATGGGGAGCGAACCAGGCCTCCTCCAGCGCATAGCCGGCGCCACGCAGCTCGCTGATCACGTCGTCGAAGTCCTGCTTGACGAAATGCGGCAGCATGAAACGATCGTGCAGCTCGGTACCCCAACGGAGCAGGCGCTCGGGTGCGTAAGGCGTCCGCCAGAAGCGCGCGATCAGTGCCCGCAGCAGGAGTTGCTGGGCCAGCGAC
>DPSD01000634.1:0-10680 GCA_003538495.1 Accumulibacter sp. | reverse complement strand
TCCAGCAGGCCGAGGCGGCCGGTGGCGCCGTCGGGGGAATACAGCTTGTCGATGCAGAACTCGGCGCGGTGGGTATTGCCGGTCGAGTCGATCAGCAGATTGCGCAAGGCGCGGTCGATGGCCCAGGGAGCGACGCACTCGGCGGCGTCCGCTGCCGCTTGCGGCAATTGGCTGAAGGCGATCTCCAGCTCGTACACGGAATCGTTGCGCGCCTCGTCGACGCGTGGCGACTGGCTGGTCGGACCGATGAACAGGCCCGAAAAGAGGTAGGAAAGCGATGGATGGTTGTGCCAGTAGCTGATCAGGCTGCGCAACAGGTCGGGCCGCCGCAGGAAGGGCGAGTCGAGGGTGCTGGCGCCGCCGAAGACAAAATGGTTGCCGCCGCCGGTGCCGGTATGGCGGCCGTCGAGCATGAACTTCTCCGGCGACAGGCGCGACAGGCGCGCTGCCTCGTAGAGATGTGTCGTCCTCTCGACCAGTTCATCCCAGCTTCCCGACGGCTGGATATTGACCTCGATCACGCCGGGGTCGGGAGTGACCCTGAAGTTGCTCAGTCGCGGATCGGATGGCGGCTCGTAACCCTCGATGATTACCGGCGAGGCGAGTGTGTCGGCTGTTGCCTCGACGGCGGCCAGCAGCTCGAGGTAGGCGTCGAGGGTCTCGGTGGGCGGCATGAAGATGTACAGGACGCCCTTGCGGGCCTGCGCCGAAAGTGAGGTTCGGGTGACCAGGGTTGCCGATTCGGCGTGCGCCGGTGGGCGATCCTCGCCGGCTTCGGCGACCTCGGCGGCGTGCAGAAGCGCTTCATCGACGCGTTCAAGCGCTCTCGCCGCAAAGCGTTCGCCGCTGACGGCGGCGGCTACGGCTGGCAGGCCGAGACTGCGGCTGATCGCGTACTGGGCTCGAATCTCGGTGTGCGGCGGCAGCGCCGGGAAGTCCTGTGTCGGGTCGGGCGCATGCACGTACGGGTAGTCGGCCTTGGCCACCCACGGCTGCGAGTCGAGCGGCAGGCGATAGCCGATCGGCGAATCGCCCGGGACCAGGTAGCAGCGGCCACCGCGCAGGTACCACGGGCCGCTCTGCCAGCCACCCCGGGGGCGGGCCTGCAGCGGCAGCACATGGCCGACCACCTGCTCCAGCCCCTGGCGAAAGATCTTCGCCAGACGCTGGCGTTCGAGCGCGTCGTCGAGGCGCGAATCGAAAGGGTCGACGTTGACCGGCAGTCGGTCCTCACGCCACAGGTAATAGTAGACGTCCTCGTAGGCTGCAAAGACGTACCTGGGGTCGATCGTCAGCCGCTCGGCGACTTGGCGCAGGAAGCGGCCGGCGAGCTGCTCGTCGGCGCCGTAGTCCTGGTTCTCGTCGGCATACAGCGCCGGATCGTTCCACAGCGGCTGGCCGTCGCGCCGCCACAGGCAGTTCAGCGACCAGCGCGGGAGCTGCTCGCCGGGATACCATTTTCCCTGCCCGAAGTGCTGGAGCCCCTGCGGAGCGTATTTCTCGCGCAAGCGCTGAAAGATTTCGGCGGCGCACTTTCGTTTGGTCGGGCCGAGTGCTTCGGTGCTCCATTCGGCGCCGTCGTGGTCGTCGATCGAGACAAACGTCGGTTCGCCGCCCATCGTCAGACGAACGTCGCCGCTGGCGAGATCGGCGTCGATCTGGTGGCCAAGGGCCTCGATCGCCAGCCACTGTTCTTCGCTGTACGGCCGGGTTACCCTCGGCGCTTCCCAGACGCGCTCGATTTTCATGTGGTGCTCGAACTGGCATTCGCACTTTTCGGTCAGGCCGGTAATCGGCGAAGCGGACGATGGTTGCGGCGAGCACGCCAGCGGGATGTGTCCTTCGCCGGCAAACAGACCGGACGTTGGGTCGAGGCCGATCCAGCCGGCGCCGGGCAGGTACACCTCGCACCAGGCGTGCAGGTCGGTGAAGTCATGGTCGGTGCCGGATGGCCCGTCGAGCGACTTCACGTCGGGTACCAGCTGGATCAGATAGCCCGAAACGAAGCGCGCCGCCAGGCCGAGATTGCGCAGCACCTGGACCAGCAGCCAGGCCGAGTCACGGCACGAGCCGCGGGCCAGTTCGAGCGTTTCCTCGGGCGTCTGCACGCCGGGTTCGAGGCGAATCACGTAGCCCACCTTGGCCTGGACGCGCTGGTTGAGATCGACCAGGAAGTCTACGCTGGTGCGTTCGTCGGTCGGAATCGTCGCCAGGAAGCGCTGCAGCGCCGGGGTCAGCGGCAAGCGGGCGAGATAGGGTGCGAGTTCTTCCTGTTGCCAGGCCTCGTACCTGAAAGGAAATGTCGTCGCGTAGGGCTCGGGGAAGAAATCGAAGGGATTGATCACCGACATTTCGGCCACCAGGTCGACTTCAACGCAGAACTCGGCGGTTTTTTCGGGGAACACCAGGCGTGCCAGATAGTTCGCCTGCGGGTCCTGCTGCCAGTTGATGAAATGCTGCGCTGGCGTGATCTTCAGCGAGTAGCTGAGGATCGGGGTACGCGAATGCGGCGCCGGCCGCAAGCGGACAACCTGGGGCGAAAGGCTGATCGGGCGGTCGTAGCGATAGTGCGTGATGTGATTGAGGGCAACATGAATGGACACGGCTGACTCCAGGGCAAAGGCGCAGAGGTTTCTTGTGGCAGAAGCTTTACAGAAAGAAGCGCGGCATCCGCAAGCCGGGCCGGCAGGTGGCCCGGCCGCCGTGCGTCGCCGTCGGTAGCGGGCAGCGCCTGCATCAGGGTAGCAGTTGCTTCAGCAAGTCGGTCTCCAGTTTGACGCGGCCGGCGCTTTCCTCGAGATCGCTGCCGCTGATCACGAAGGTGTCTTCGACGCGTTCGCCAAGGGTGGTGATCTTGGCGGTGTGCAGATTGGCCCGATGTGCGGCCAGTTGCGTGGCGATGGTGAACAGCAAGCCGGGGCGATCCGCAGCGACGACGGTGAGCACGAACAACTTTCCGGTTTCGTCGGGTTCGAGGCTGACCACGGGTTGGATGCTGACCATCGGCTGCAGCGGAAAGTGCCTGACCTGCCGTGAGACGCGTCCGGTTGCCGGCAGGTCGGGCGGTGAGTGTCCGGACAAACGCTCGATCAGCTCGTGTTCGATGTAGCTGATCATCTCGCGCCTGCCGCCGCGATCAGCCACGTCAAGCACGATGAACGTGTCGAGCGCGTAGCCGTCGCGCGTGGTGTGGATCTTGGCGTCGACGATGCTGAAGCCGGCGCGGCTGAAAAACCCCGCCATGCGTACGAAGAGGTCTGTCTCGTCGTGGGTGTAGACCATCACTTCGACGCCTGCACCGTGCGGACTGAGTCTCGCCTTGACCAGCGGCCTGCCGACGTCGCGGCGGTCGTGCAGGGCGAGCGCGTGCCAGGCGATTTCCTCCGCGGAGTGGCGCAGGAAATAGACCGTGTCGACTTCCTGCCACAGGCTCTCGTGAACCGCCTCGGGCAGCGCCAGATAGCGCATCAGTCGCCTGGCTTCGTGTTGCCGCTGGGCAATGACGCCCTCGGCCATCGGTGCCGCTTCGTTCGACAGCAGGACTCGGCGGGTAGCCGTGAACAGTTGCTCCAGCAACTGGCCCTTCCACGCGTTCCAGACTTTCGGGCTGGTCCCGCGGATGTCGGCCACGGTCAGCAGGTACAGCCCGACCAGACGGCGTTCGTCGCCGACGATGGCGGCGAACCGGCTGACCACGCCGGGGTCGGAGATATCCTGCTTTTGAGCGGTGCGGGACATCAGCAGGTGCTGGCGAACGAGCCAGACCACCAATTCGGTGTCCTCGCTGGCCAGACCGTGGTCTTCGCAGAACTGCCGGGCGTCGATCGCGCCGAGTTCGGAGTGATCGCCGCCACGCCCTTTGGCGATATCGTGAAAGAGCGCCGCGACATACAGCACCCAGGGGTTGCCGAAGTCGCTGATCAGGCGACTGCACAGCGGGTATTCGTGCGCGAATTCCTCGACGGTGAACCGGCGGAGCTTGCGCATCACCTGCAAGATATGCTGATCAACGGTGTAGGCATGAAACAGGTCGTGCTGCATCTGTCCGACGATGCGTCCGAAACCAGGCAGATAGCGACCCAGAACGCCCAGCTGGTCCATCCGCCGAAAGACCTCGGTCAGCCGCTGCCCGTGCTGGAAGAGTTCCACGAAACGGGTACGGTTGACCGGATTGTCGCGGAAGTCGCCGTCGATCAGCGTTCTGGCGCGCCACAGGGCACGCTGCGCCCGGGCAGTCAGACCGTGCACGCCGGGGTGCTGCTGAAGCAGCAGAAAGGTCTCGAGGATGGCCTCCGGGGTCTCGCCGAAGACGTTTTCATGCACCACGTCGAGGAACTCGTGCGTCTTCTGGAAGCGCTCGTTGATCGGTTGTGGTGCCTCGTCCGGGGAAGGCAGGAGCGCCGCGCCGATGTTCTGCAGCAAGATGGTGCTGATCTGCATGACCATCTTGGCGGTGCGGTAGTACTGTTGCATCAGCAGCTCGCTGGATCGCCGCGCCTCGGTGGCGGCGAAACCGAGTTGCTCGGCGAGCACCGTCTGGTACTCGAAGAGCAGGCGATCTTCGCGCCGCCCGGCGAGCAGGTGCAGGCGCGTGCGCAGGCGGCGCAGGAAGGCCTCGCACGCTTCGAGAAGCTGTTGCTCGCCGCTGGTGATGAAGCCGCGCTGGGCGAGGTCCTTCCAGCACTTGCCGTAGCCGGCGGCCTGCGTGATCCACAGGATCAGCTGCAGATCGCGCAGCCCGCCTGGCCCCTCCTTGCAGTTCGCTTCCAGGCTGTAAGGCGTTTCGCCAAAACGCTGATGGCGGTCTTCCTGCTCGATTCGTTTGGTCTGGAAGAAGCCTTGGGCATCGAGGCCGGCCCTGATCCGCGAGGAGAATCGTCCAAAGAGCGGCGCGCTGCCGGCCAGCAAGCGGGCTTCGATCATCGATGTCTGGACGGTGATGTTGCCGGCCGCCTGTTCCAGGCACTGGTCGATGGTGCGCACGCTGTGGCCGGTTTCCAGCCCGATATCCCAGAGCAGGCAGACCAGTTGCTCGAGCTGGGCGGTCAACGCACGGCCCGGTTGCCCGGGTAGCAGGATCAACAGATCGACGTCGGAGGCGGGGTACAACTCGCCGCGGCCGTAACCACCGACGGCCAGCAGCGCCAGCGACGCCGGCAGGCCAAGCTCGCTCCAGACCTCGCAGAGCACGTCGTCGATCAGCTGGCAGCGCGCATGCAGCAGCCTGAGATCATCGCCATCGGCCAGAAAATGCTGGCAAAGCGCCCTTTGGCCTTCCTGCAGTCGGCTCTTGAAGGACGAAATCAGGGCACTCCCGGCCTCGGCATCTACCGTCATCGCTGCCGGCCGACGTTCGCGCCGACCTGCCAGCCAGCGATGGCAGCCTTGAGCGGCAACAGGTAAAGCTTCGCGACGGCCGAGCCGCGCACCAGGCAGTCCCGCATCAACAGCCAGGGCCAGGCCAGCGGCGGATGAACGCGCCAGCGCTCGTGCTCCAGCGAATTAAGCAGGATGTCCTTGGCCGCAGTCCAGTAGGCCGAGCTGTCATGCCCGCCGCTGAGCAACGCCGCCCGGTGGCATGCTGCCTGCCACAGGGCCTCTGTCTGGCGATCGCTCAAGCCCGCCCGACGTGCCAGCCAGGGGAGCATCATGGGTGTCTTCATCTTGTCCTTCGCCGATCAAAGCGGCCCGCCAGGGGGGATCACGGCCTCACCGCGCGTTCTGCCGCGCGCTGAGCAGGCGTTGCGTTCGCCGCAGGCGGGCCGGTTGACAAGCCTCAAGCAAGATCCGTGCAAGGAGTTCCTGGTCCGTGGTATGAATCTTGCTAAAACGGCGGGTCGATGATCTGTACAGGCGCCGTGGATCGCTCCGAATCGCTGGCTCGAGGGCGTTTTCTGGCGGGAACTGCGGTACACTTGTTGGCCAAGGCCGTCTGGGGGCAGGAGTTCAAGTACGCTTCGATCGGCTTACCGCACAACGTGGGTGCGCCGGCGGCGCGCGAGACCCCGAAACGGGGCGCGCGCCTTGTCGGGTGCGGAAGCGTACTCCGGGGTCACCGCCAGATGGCCGGCGGCGAAGCAGTGATTGGCCGGGAATTTGCAAAGTGAGCGCGGGTCGAAGGCGCAGCGATGCCGCCCGTCGGCAAGAGTGAGGTCAGAAGCCTCGCCGACGGCTGCCTTCTGCCAGCATTTCGTGATGTCGAGCACCTGAAGGGGAATCAAGCGATGAGCACCGAACGCAAGGCGACGTTGACCATTACCGGAGAAAGCCCGGTGCACTTTCCGATCCTGTCGCCGACGCATGGCAACGATTGCGTGGACATTCGCGCGCTGGGCGGCAATACCGATCGCTTCGGCTACGATGCGGGTTTCGAGTCGACGGCCAGCTGCAAGTCAAGCATCACCTTCATTGATGGCGCCAGGGGTGAGCTGCTTTATCGCGGCTACCCGATCGGACAGCTGAGCGAGCGTTGCGACTTTCTTGAGGTGGCGTACCTGCTGAAGAATGGTGAGCTACCAACTACCGCCCAGAGGGCTGGCTTCGAGTCGACCATCCGGAAGAACGCGCCGGTGCATGACCAGATGGTCAAGTTCTATCAGGGTTTTCGTCGCGATGCGCATCCGATGCCGGTAATGGTTGGCGTCGTCGGGGCGCTCTCGGCGTTTCATCGTGAAGCGGCGGATTTCTCGGATGTCGAGCAGCGCAGCCTGACCATCCATCGCATCATCGCCAAGATGCCGACCCTGGCGGCGATGGCTTACAAGTACACCGTGGGTCAGCCCCCCGTCAGCCCGCGCACCGACTTGAGCTACGCGGCCAATTTCCTGTACATGATGTTCGGGGTTCCGGCTGAGGAGTACAGGCCAAATCCGGTCCTGGAGCGCGCCTTTGACCGGCTGCTGACTCTGCACGCCGACCATGCGCAGGATGCTTCCACGTCAACGGTGCGGATGGCGGGATCGTCCGGAGCCAATCCTTTTGCCTGCATCTCCGCGGCGATCGCCTGCCTTTCCGGGCCGGTTCACGGCGGCGCCAGCGAGGCGTGCCTGGCGATGCTCGACGAAGTCGGCGACGTTTCGCGGGTCGCGGAAATCATCAGCCGCTCCAGGGTCGAGGGCGACCGCTTCAAGTTGACGGGCTTCGGCCTGTACGTTTATCGGAACTTCGACCCGCGCGCCAAGCTGATGCGCAAACTGTGTACCGACGTGTTGACCGAACTGGGCCTCGAAAATGATCGCCTGTTCAAGCTGGCCATCGCGCTCGACAAGATCGCGCTCGAAGATCCCTATTTTGTCCAAAACAAGCTTTATCCGAACATCGATTTCTACTCGGGGATTCTCCAGAAGGCGCTCGGCATCCCGGCTTCGATGTTTGCCTGCATCGTCGCAGTGGCCCGTACGGCGGGCTGGATGGCGCAGTGGGAAGAGATGCGTGCGGACCCGGAATACAAGATCGCTCGGCCACGGCAGCTGTACACCGGCGTGGCCAAGCGTAACGTGCCTTCCCCGGCGTAGCCGCGGAGCCGCTCCCAGCACGGCCTGACGCCACTACCGGCGCGCTTGGGCGGTGCCCGTTGATGTTGTGGGTGCAAGCCTTCGGGCAGCTCGCCAGTTCCTGATCCCGGCTTCCACGAGGGTCGCAAGGCCTTGGGGGGCTGTCTGGCGGACGGTCTAGCGTGGACGTGTGGCCGACACAGGCGCCGGCGGGGACAGCCGGACGATCCTGGCCAATGCTCGCTCGGAGCCAGCTGGCAGCGAGACAACCGAACCACACCGCTGATCATGCACCATCAGAGTGCTGTCTCTGGTTCTTGCGCACCATCTCTTGGCGTGCGGGCCGGTCGGTCGCCACGCTCTGGGTGTTGTTCCGCCGCTTTCGGTATTTGGCATGCTTTCTGCTTACCGTTAGGTATCCAACACTGGCGGTGAGCCACATGAACGCAGACTTCTACAATGAGATGTACGACGCGGACGGGACGCTGCGTCCGCACTACCGGGTCTTTGCCGAATGGCTGGCAGCGATGCCCCCTGAGCGACGGGTACGCAAGCAGGCCGAGGCCGACACCGCATTTCACCGCGTTGGCATCACCTTTGCCGTCTACGGGGAAAAGTCCGGTACCGAGCGGCTGATTCCTTTCGACATCATCCCGCGCATCGTTCCGGCGGCGGAGTGGGCGATGCTGGAGGCGGGTTTGCGGCAGCGCGTGAAAGCGCTCAACGCATTTCTCCATGATATCTACCACGATCAAGAGATCCTCAGCGCCGGTCGAATGCCCGCCGAGCAGGTATTGAACAACGCGCAGTTCCGGCGCGAGATGGTTGGGGTCGACGTGGCGTCCGGCATTTACGCTCATATTGCCGGCGTCGATCTGGTTCGCGCCGGAGCCGGCGAAACCTACGTCCTGGAAGACAACCTGCGTGTACCGTCCGGAGTCTCCTACCTGCTGGAAGACCGCAAGATGATGATGCGGCTCTTCCCCGAGCTTTTCTCACGACACCTGATTGCGCCTGTCCAGCATTATCCTGACATGTTGCTCGAAAACCTGCGGACGGTGGCGCCGACCGGCGTGGTCGACCCGACGGTGGTGGTGTTGACCCCCGGCGCCTATAACAGTGCTTACTTCGAACATACTTTCCTGGCCCAGCAGATGGGGATTGAACTGGTCGAGGGTCGAGACCTGTTCGTCAAGAACGAGACCGTATTCATGCGTACCACGCAGGGGCCGCAGCGGGTCGATGTCATTTATCGCCGGCTCGATGACGACTTTCTCGATCCCCTGGCGTTCAACAAGGAATCGATGCTCGGCGTCCCGGGCCTGCTCGCCGCCTACCGGGCAGGCCAGGTGACGCTGGCCAACGCGATCGGCGCCGGTGTGGCCGATGACAAGTCGATCTATCCCTATGTGCCGGAGATGATCCGCTTCTATCTTGGCGAGGAGCCGACGCTGCATAACGTGCCGACGTGGATGCTGCGCAAGCCCGACGATCTCAAGTACGTCCTGGCGCATCTGCCCGAACTGGTGGTCAAGGAAGTGCACGGAGCCGGTGGCTATGGCATGCTCGTCGGGCCGGCATCCACCAGCGCCGAGATCGAGGATTTCAGGGCCCGGATCCTGGCCGCCCCGGAAAAGTACATTGCGCAGCCGACGCTGGCGCTGTCCAACTGTCCGACCTTCGTCGACTCGGGCGTCGCGCCGCGCCACCTCGACCTGCGACCCTTCGTACTCTCGGGCAAGAGCATCAGCATGGTGCCCGGTGGCCTGACGCGGGTGGCATTGCGCGAAGGTTCGCTGGTCGTGAACTCGTCGCAGGGTGGCGGTACCAAGGACACCTGGGTGTTGGAAAACTGAGACTCACGGAGAGCAGACATGTTGAGCCGCACAGCTGATCACCTTTACTGGATGGCGCGCTACACCGAGCGCACGGAAAATCTGGCACGCCTGCTGGACGTGTCCTACCAGATGTCGATGGTGCCGCAATCGGTCGCCGCGCAGAACGAGAACTGGCGCGCGATCCTCGCTCTGAACAGTCTGGAGACCGCGTTCGCGGAGGTTTACCGCGAAGTCAATGTCGAGAACGTTCTGCGCTTCATGGTGGCCGACGCGGCCAACCCCTCGTCGATCTACAGTTGCGTGCGTGCCGCGCGTGAAAACGCGCATGCCGTGCGCGGGGCGATGACCGCCGAAATGTGGGAAAGCGTGAACGCGACCTGGATCGAACTGCGTCAGCAGGACTTCGAGCAGATCGTCGCGCGCGGTGTCAGCGAGTTCTTTGACTGGGTCAAGCTGCGCTCGGCGGTCATCCGTGGAGTGACCTTCGGGACCATGCTCCGGGACGACACCCTGCATTTCATTCGTCTCGGCGGACTGCTCGAGCGCGCGGACAACACGGCGCGTATTCTCGACATGCAGTATCACATTCTGCGCAATGGCGACGAGGGCGCCAGCGACTTCTATCGCTGGGGGGCGCTGCTGCGCTCGCTGTCGGCGTTCCAGGTGTACCGCAAGGTCTATCGCGACGCCATCACCCCGGGCCGCGTTGCCGAACTGCTGATCCTGCGCGGGGACTTGCCGAGATCGCTGCACGCCTGCGCCGACGGCATCGTCCGGATGCTGCAGTTGGTCGCCAACAGCGCGTCGGCCGAGACTCAGCGTCAGGCGGGCGTGCTGCATGCGGGCTTGCATTTTGCCCGTATCGACGATGTCTTTGCCGTTGGGTTGCACGAGTACCTGACCGACTTCATGGATCGAATCTACGAACTCGGCGAAGGCATCAGTCAGGACTTCCTGGTGCCGGCCTGAGCAGCCCGTGGTGCCGCGCGACGTCGCTGCTGGAGCAGGGCAGCGTTGGCTGTGGCGTTGTCGGGACTGCCGGCGCCCGGTCGCATGCCGACCCGTGGTCGGCGGTCGGATTGGCAGTGGACTCAGGGCGGAGGCGCGGATTGACCGACCTTCCGAGTTATGGTCTAATCCCGCCTGCTTCCGGTTTGGTGCCGGCCCCGGGTGTGCTTCGCACCGGTTCATCGGGGACCCCCGATGGATATCGCCACCGGCGGATCTGGCTGGCCATGTCTACGGTCTGGCGGCGCTGCGGGAAGCACAAGGTTGGGCGATTAACTCAGCGGTAGAGTGCCACCTTCACACGGTGGAAGTCAGTGGTTCGAACCCACTATCGCCCACCA
>DPSD01000038.1:10106-14641 GCA_003538495.1 Accumulibacter sp. | reverse complement strand
AAGGCCGAAATATGACATAGAGTTGTTAAATGTGGGTTAGAGGAGGGTCGCGGCACGCTGCTCAACATCGATCTGCGCGTCAAGGCCGACGCTCCGCCCGGAATCACCGGAATCGATCTGCAATACGCGCGGCTGAACGACGGACATCTCACACTCGGCGTTGCTCCCCAAACCGGCACTGACGAGACAGACGGACGGATCACGATTGCTGGCAAGACGCCCGCGCTGACGCAGTCGATCATTGTCGCGGCGAGCGACCCGAAACGGCGAAGCCCGCTGCTGCAGACGCAGTTGTCAACGCACGTGCCAACACGTGCTACTGGACTTCAGGCGGCTTCGCCTGCTGATGACACTGCGTCATCGCAACCGGTCATCGACTTCAACGCCAGGTTCTCGCTGTCGTCGCCGACGGCAAGAGCAAGCCTTGGTTGAAGGACTATCTGGGCAACGCCGGTCAGGCGCGCAAGGCTTCACCGAATGCCGGGCTGAAGGTGATTCTGCCGTCTGCGGCAAGCGGAGCGAGCAGCGCAGTACGGGTCCAGTCTCACGGCGCCCGATAGCCAGCGACTTTTTTGATCTGAAAGAAGAAAGGGGGAGACTATGAAACCAGGTGCCACCGTACGTGCGCTGTCCTTGTGCGCTCTTCTGTCGGCGGCGGTTCCCGCCTACCCGACGCCATTTTCCGTGGTCAATACGCCGATCAGTGGCGAGCGCGGCACCGCGTTCACCAGCGTCCTGTTCGATGCTGACGTAGAGATGCTCGAAGCGGCCGACATTCTGCTCACCTTCGATTCCGACTTTTTTGGCTACCTGGGATCGACCGTCGGGTCGGCAACGAGCGGCTTCTCTTTGCTGGCGGGTAATCCTCTGTCGGTAGGCGGCAGCTTGCTGCAGCTTGAAATCAGCCTGGCAACCGCTGGCGCTGCGGTCGATGGCATTGCCGGATCTTTGGTGGACGTCAGTTTCCTGATCAAAGCGAATGCGCCGCTCGGGGACTCGGTATTGGTCTTCCAGTCCCTGCCGCTTTCCGACTACGATATCCCGATGATTTCGGGAACGATGACCGTGACCCAGGCCGTCGCCGTTCCCGAGCCGGACTCGTCGCTGCTGGTCGGTCTGGCGATGCTCGCGCTGGGTGGAGTTCGTCGTCGATGGAGATAGCAAAGCGCTTGGCGGTCGGCTGTCGACGATCGTCTGGCCTCTTGCCGTTCGTCCTGCTGGCGTTCTGCGCAGACTACAGCAGCGCCACCCGGTAACGCACGCAGGACTTGACAGTGCCTCCGTACCGGCTATAAACGCATCATGGCGTGCGCCGCATGCCGACACCGATGAGGAGATCCGGTCCGTGTCCAAACAGTTGCTGATCTATGAATCCGCCGTGCCCGTGTCGACCACCCGCCATGCCGGGGCGTCCGTCGAAACGAACGACAGCTACGCCTTCTGCGCCGGCATCAATGCGGTGCCGCTGATGGCCATCGAGTTCCCGCGTGCGGCAGCCGAGTACGCGATCGTGTTCACCGCCCAGGGTGACGACCTGATGCCGGCGGCAGTGCTCGGCGTGCGCAACGAACAGAACCTCTATCTGTCGGCCGACTTGCGCTGGAAGGCCGACTACATTCCGGCGTTCATCCGCCGCTACCCGTTCGTCTTCGCGTCGAGCGCCGACGGCAAGTTGCTGACGCTGTGCATCGACGAATCGCACCCCGGCTTCAACCGCGAAGGTCGCGGCAGCGCACTGTTCGGCGACGACGCCGAGCCGACTCCGTACGTGACCAAGGTGCTCGAGTTCCTGCAGGAGTACCAGGCACATTTCGAGCGCACGCGCGTGTTCGGCCGCCACATCAAGGAATTGGGACTGCTCGAGCCGATGCAGGCGACGGTGACGACGCCGAAGGGCGAGACGCTGTCGCTCGGCGGCTTCATGGTCGTCAGTCGCGACAAGCTGCGGGCACTCGACGGCGAGACCTTGCAGCAGATGGCCAGGAACGACGAACTCGAACTGCTCTACGTGCACCTCGCTTCGCTGCGCAACTTCAACGAGGTCAAGGACCGGCTGCTCGGCACGCTCGCCGAGCAACCTGCGGCGGAGGCCGCTGTTTGAGGTCGCCGGGCGGCTGCTCGCTGCCGGCAGTACAACCATCGATCGAGCCCTGGCGGTGCTTTTCGACTTGTTCGGCGGGACGAGATCTAGCCTGGTTGAGGTCGGGAACATCAATTCGGAGCGACCCGCGGCGTGTCTTGTCCGCCGGCTGATGTTGCTGTCCTCGTTCCTGGCTCTTGGCGTCTGCCGAGCCGACGTGCCGACCCCCGCGCAGGCGTGCCGGCTGCGCAACGCGGCGATCTTCGAGTCGAACGGTGTGCGCTAGGTCGTTGACGGGCCATGCCCGGCAGCGGCACGGACGTTTCGGCCGCCAGGCGACGAGCGCTGCGACGACGCAGAGCAGAGCCGTGGCGGAACGCTGCCTGCCGCGCGAACGGTCGTTGTCCAGACGACAGAGCCCGAGTCGGCGCCGGCGCCACGGTCGGCGTCCACGCCGACTCGGGATCTGGCCTGGGTCGGGCGCGTCAAGCGCTGGCTGTTGCCGCTGCCGCTGGCGATGCGGCGACGGCGCCTTCGGACCTTGGCCGCTGGCTGCTGCAACTGGTCGTCGCGGCCGCTTGCACGGCGCCGCTCGGCTACCTGGCGGCGCAGGTCGCTTTTCAGCGCCTCTTCGCGAGTGCCGACAATCACGATACCGCGCTGCCCTGGCTGCTGGCCGCGCCGCTGGCCGTCGTGGTCTTCATGCTGGTCAGCGGCTTTGCCTTCGCGGTCGTTGCCTTGCTGCTCGGCTTGTTGCTCAAGGAAGGGGCGTCCGGGCGGACCTACTGGCGCGTCGCGAGCGCGGGGTGACTGCACGGCGAACTGCCGCACAGGCAGTCTGCAGTACTTCGCCCCATGCGTCCTGTGCGGCGGAAGCTGGCGAAGGATCGCATGGTTTGTCGGAACTTCTTACACTTGGCGCTCGCTGGCATCCGCTGGATAAAGGCGAATTCCCCTTGATCAAGGGTCTACAAATTGTTCGTGACCAACATGGCGCAAAAGTCGGACAATCCGAACGCGGCGCTGCGGATAGTGCCCGGACCCTCGCTGCCAAGCGCGTCGGCGCCTGACGAAATCCGGGAAGACCTGCCGGACGGCGCGCAGCAAGACATGCAGCAGAGCGCGCAAAATCGCTCCCGGCAGGAGCAGGGCGGCCCCCCGGCCAGCACGCCAGAGAGCCCGCCAGATCGTACACCGGAAAACCATCGGGGAAACAATTGGGAAATCAACCAGGAAAGCAACCGGCAAGGCAACGAGGCAGGCATACTGGAGCGCTTGATGGTAGTCCTGCCGCTGACGCCACTGAAGCCGGAAATATTCAGGAACAATCCAGGGAGAAGGAAGTGGCAAACGAAAAAGTCGAAAGCGCAACCGCCGGCGACGAGGGACAGCGCATCCGGATGAATACCGCGTCGGTAAAGAGCAGCTACTGCAACATGGTCAACGTCACCACCACGCGCGAAGAAGTCGTCATGAACTTCGGCGTCAACGAAAGCTGGGACCGGGGAGCGGCCGAGTACGACGTCCGCCTGGAACATCGCATCGTGATGAGTCCGTTCGCCGCCAAGCGGCTGGCGACGATGCTCGGCAAGCTCGTCGAAGAGTACGAAGGGCGTTACGGCGAACTGAAATAGGCCTCGGCTGGCGCCGCACCCCCGAACCCGCATGCGCTGCTCGAAAATCTGCCCGCTCGGGACCCGGCCGGCGTCCCCGTCCGCCCCGTTGCCACCCCGGTAAGGCCAGCCTTGTCTGCAAGTTCCCCACCCGCCAGCGCGCATCAGGCCGGCCTGGCGCCTGGCATCGGTGCGCAACCCGGCCGGGCGCACGACGACGCCCAGTGGGGCGCCTTTGCCGCGGCGGATACCGCCGCCGAGTTCTGCAGCAGCTGGCTATCGCTGCAGTGCGCACAGGTCACCGAGGTTCGCGCCGGCATGCTGCTCCTCGAACAGAGCAGCGGCACCTTCGTCCCGGCGGCCGTCTGGCCTGGCGAACAGACCGACGTCACCTACCTCGCGCCGGCCGCCCAGCAATGCCTGCGCGAGCGGCGCGGCCTGCTCCTGCGCGAACACCCCGGAGCCCTGGCCATCGTCGCCTACCCGGTAGAACTCGAAGGGCAGATCCAGGGAGCGGTCGTGCTCGACGTCGCCGAGCGACCGGGAGACGCCCTGCAACAGGTCCTCAGGCAACTGCACTGGGGCGTTGGCTGGATCGAAACCCTGTTCCTGCGCCGCCAGAACAGTGACCACCTGCAGACCCTGCAGCGCGCGCGCGCCGCACTCGACGTCCTCGCCGTCGCCGCCGAGCAAGCGCGCCTCGAACCGCTGGCGATGGCCATCGTCAACGACCTCGCCAGCCGCTTTGCCTGCGACCGGGTATCGCTCGGCGTCGACCGGCAGGGGCGGGCTCGCCTGCTGGCGATCTCCCACTCGGCCTTCTTCGAGAAGAAGAGCCAGTT
>DPSD01000038.1:8774-9770 GCA_003538495.1 Accumulibacter sp. | reverse complement strand
ACGCCATGGACGAAGCGCTCGACCAGCGGCGCAGCGTCGCCTGGCCGCCGGCCGGCGACCACGCGACCGGAATCGCCATCGCCCATCGCGACTTTGCCGCCGCGCGCACCGTCTGCTCGGTCGTCCTCAACAGCCGCGGCATCGGCGTCGGCGTACTCACCTTCGAGCGCGACGACGGCGAACCCTTCAGCGGCGAAGAAATCAGCACCTTCGAAGCGGTCAGCGCGCTGCTCGGCCCGGTGCTTGACGACCGCCTGGAACTGCACCGCTGGCTGGCCGGCCGCCTGGTCGACCGGCTGCGCGCCTGGTGGAGTCACCTCAAGGACCCGCGGCGCCCCGGCTTTCGCGTCGCTCTGGCGCTGGCCACCGTGCTGACAATCGGCGTCTTCGCGCTCGACGGCGACTACCGGGTCAGTGCCCGGGCGGTCGTCGAAGGCGAAGTTCAGCGCGCGGCCGTCGCCCCCTTTGACGGCTTCCTGCGCGAAGCACCGGTACGCGCCGGCTTTGTCGTCAAGCAAGGGCAGACCCTGGCCAGCCTCGACGACCGCGACCTGCTGGTCGAGCGCCAGCGCTGGCTGTCCGAACGCGAGCAGCACCAGGGACGCTACCGCGATGCCCTGGCCAAGCACGAACGCGCCAACGCCAACGTCTCGCTGGCGCAGATGCAGGAAGCCGAATCGCAACTGGCGCTGGTCGACGAAAAACTGACCCGCGCCAACATCGTTGCCCCGTTCGACGGCATCATCGTCTCCGGCGACCTCAGCCAACTGCTCGGGTCGCCGGTCGAACAAGGCAAGCAACTCTTCGAACTCGCCCCGCTCGACGCCTACCGGGTGATCCTCAAGGTCGAAGACCGCGACATCCGCGACGTCCACGCCGGTCAGAAGGGAACCCTGGTGCTGACCGGGCTGACCGGCGAAGCACTCGACTTCGAAGTCCACAACGTCTCGATGGCCGAAGCCGAAGACGGCAAGAACGTCTTTCGCGTCGAAGCCC
>DPSD01000038.1:0-8536 GCA_003538495.1 Accumulibacter sp. | reverse complement strand
CTCGCCCGCAGTGACCTCAAACTGCGCCCCGGCATGGAAGGCGTCGGCAAGATCAAGGTTGGCGAACAGACCTACGCCTGGATCTGGACGCACCGACTGACCGACTGGCTGCGCATGCAAGCCTGGACCTGGCTGCCCTAGCCGCGGCATGGCCGGCCCCTTCCTCAGCGCATCATGGTACCGGGTCGCCGAACTGCGGCCGCAGCTACGAGCGCACGCCCGCATCCACCGCCAGCGCTTTCGCGGCCAACCGTGGTACATCCTGCGCGACAGCGCCTCGGGCAAGCTCCACCGCTTCAGCCCCGCCGCCTACCGGGTCATCCAGCTGATGAACGGCCAGCGGACGATCAACGACATCTGGAGCGAAGTCGCCGCCCAGGCCGGCGCCGAAGCGCCGACCCAGGACGACGTGATCCGGCTGCTGTCGCAGTTGCACGCCGGCGACCTGCTGCAAACCGAGCTGCCGCCCGACGTCGACGAACTGGCCGAACGCGGCAGCAAACAAAGGCGCCAGCGGCTCCTCCAGCGCTTCATCAACCCCCTCTCGATCCGCATCCCGCTGTGGGACCCCGACCCCTTCCTGAACAGGACCTGGCCGCTCTTCAGTCACCTGTTCACCCCGCTCGGACTGCTGCTATGGCTGTCTGCCGTCGTCCCCGCGACCGTTCTCGCCGCCGTGCACTGGCACGAACTGACCGCCAACCTCAGCGACCAGCTACTCTCCGCACACAACCTCCTGCTGCTGTGGCTGGTCTATCCCCTGATCAAGGCCCTGCACGAGCTGGGGCACGCCTACGCCGTCAAATCGGGCGACGGCGAAGTGCACGAAATGGGCATCATGCTCCTCGTCCTCGCGCCCATTCCCTACGTCGACGCGACCGCCGCCGGCGCCTTTCGCAGCAAGGCCAGACGCGCCCTGGTCGGCGCCGCCGGGATGCTGGTCGAACTCTTCCTGGCGGCGATCGCGATGGCCCTGTGGGTCCTGATCGAGCCCGGGCTGGTGCGCTCGATCGCCTTCAACGTCCTGTTCGTCGCCGGCGCGTCGACCCTGCTGTTCAACGGCAATCCGCTGTTGCGCTACGACGGCTACTACATCCTCGCCGACCTGATCGAGATCGCCAATCTTGGCAACCGCTCGAACCAATACTGGCAGTGGCTCGCCAAACGCTACCTCTTCGGAGCCACCACCGTCGAGCGGCCAGCGGCGACCGCCGGCGAGCGGCGCTGGTTCCTCTTCTACGGCGCTGCGTCCTTTCTCTACCGGACGCTGGTGATGATCATGATCACCCTGTTCATCGCCGGCGAGTTCTTCTTCGTCGGCGTCGTTCTGGCGATCTGGGGCGCGTTCACCCTGTTCGTCCTGCCGCTGGCCAAGGGACTCTCCTACGTGCTGTCGAGTCCCGAACTGCAGCGCACGCGCCGACGTGCCCAACTGGTCACCTTCGGATCGCTGGCGGCTTTCCTGCTGTTCGTCCTGGCGGTGCCGATGCCGCTGCGCACCTACGCCGAGGGCGTCGTGTGGGTGCCCGAGAATGCCGAAGTCCGCGCCGGCGCCAACGGCTTCGTCGAGCGGCTGTGGGTCGAACCCGAGTCGCCGGTCAGCCCCGGCGACCTGTTGCTGACGACCGGCGAGCCGGCCCTCGCCGCGAACGTCGAACAGGCGCGGGCGCGCGTTCGCCAGTTCGAGGTCCAGTATGCCGCGCTGATGTTCGAGGAACGCTCGCGGGCCGCCGCGATCCAGGAGGACCTGTTCCGGGAACGGGTCGCCCTGGCGCGTTCCGAAGAGAAACTCGACGCGCTGCTGGTGCTTGCCGAGGTGCCCGGCGTCGTCAAGCTGGCGCGGCCGCAGGACCTGCCGGGCCGTTTCGTGAAGAAAGGCGAACTGCTCGGCTACATCGTCTCCGGGCCACCGCGGCTGGTGCGGGTGATCGTCAGCCAGGACGACATCGCGCTGGTTCGCGAGCGGCGCCAGCAAGTCGAGGTCAAGATTGCCGACCGGCTGGAGCGGACCTACGACGCGCGCCTGATCCGCGAGGTGCCGGGCGCGCACGACCGGCTGCCGAGCAAGGCGCTGGCGCTGCAGGGCGGCGGTCAGCAGGCCACCGACCCGCGCGACCCGAATGGTCTGAAGACCCTGCAGCGGTTATTCCAGTTCGACCTCGAACTGCCGGCCGAAGTCGGCCCGCTGCAGATCGGCACGCGCGTCTTCGTCCGCTTCCAGCATCGCCCCGAATCCCTCGTCAATCAGTGGGCCCGCCGCCTGCGACAACTCTTCCTGTCGCGTTTCGATGTCTAGGGCACTGCTCGATAGCTGGCGGGTGGACGAGTTCGCCGCCGGCCTCTACCCGGAACGTCGCGACGTCAAGGATGGTCGCTTCGACCGACTGATTGGTCGCCTGATCGGCCGCTGGGCGCAAAGCGGTCTGCCGCTGCATCGGCAACGGCTGCGGCGCTTTGCCGATCGCGTCGAGGCGCTCGGCGGCGACTTGATCGGTGTCGATAGGCAAGAACTGAGCCGCCGAGCGTCGGCGCTACGCGCGACGCTGACCGCCGAGGGTCCGTCCGACGATGCCGCCAGCGAGTGCTTCGCTCTGGTGCGCGAAGTCTGCTCGCGCCAGCTCGGGCTGCGCCACTATCCGGTGCAGCTGATGGGCGGCTACGCCATGCTGCGCGGCTCGCTGGCCGAGATGCAGACCGGCGAAGGCAAGACGCTGACCGCGGTGCTGCCGGCGGTGACCGTCGCGCTCGCTGGCGCGCCGGTGCACGTGATCACCGTGAACCCCTATCTCGCTGCCCGTGATGCCGAGTATCTGGCGCCGGTCTACGCGTTCTTCGGTCTGCGGGTCGGCCTGATCGTCCCTGACCAGGAAAGCGCGCAGCGTGTCGAGGCCTACGGCGCCGACGTCACCTACTGCGTCAACAAGGACCTGGTTTTCGATTATCTGCGCGATCGCATTACCCAGAAGCGGGTCAGCGCCGGTGCCCGCGCGCTGCTCGATGGCTGGCTGGCCGGAGCGCGCCAGCAGCAGCGGCCAGCGGCGCTGTTGCGCGGGCTCTATTTCGCGATTGTCGACGAGGCCGACAGCGTGCTGGTCGACGAGGCGCGAACACCCCTGATCATTTCCAGCAACGTCGAGGACCCGAACGGGCGCGTACTCTACGAGCAGGCGCTGGCGCTCGCCGCCAGCCTGGCGAACAGGCGCGATTATCGCTTGCGGCCCAGCGAGCGCAGCATTGAACTGACCGACGCCGGTCGTGCCGCGATCGCCGAATTCGCCGCCGGTCTGCGGGGGCTGTGGACCATCCCGCGCGCGCGCGAGGAACTCGTCGAGCAGGGGCTGTCGGCGCTGCACCTTTTCCAGCGCGACCGGCACTACATCATCGCCGACAACAAGGTGCAGATCGTCGATGAATACACCGGCCGGGTGATGGCCGATCGTTCGTGGGAGCGTGGCCTGCACCAGATGATCGAGGTCAAGGAAGAGCTCGACATCAGCAAGCGGCGCGACACCATCTCGCGGATTACCTATCAGCGCTTCTTTCGCCGCTACCTGTGTCTGGCGGGAATGACCGGCACGGCCATCGAGGTGGCGCCCGAAATGCGTTCGGTGTATGCGATGGATGTTGTCCGGATTCCACCGAACCGACCCGCGGTACGGCGCCACCTCGGTCAGCGCGTATTCCTGGATGCCCGGGGACGCTGGGCGGCGGTCGTCGAACGCGCTCGGGAAATGCGCGCCAGCGGCCGCGCGGTGCTGATTGGCACCCGTTCGGTGGCAGCGTCGGAACTGGCGAGCCAGTGGCTGAACGACGCCGCGCTGCCGCATCGAGTGCTCAACGCCCGCCAGGATCAGGGCGAGGCGGAGATCATCGCGCAGGCGGGGCAGGCTGGCCGGATCACGGTGGCGACCAACATGGCGGGGCGCGGTACCGACATCCTGTTGAGCCCGGAAGTGCGGCAAGCAGGCGGCCTGCACGTGATCCTGTCCGAGTACCACGATGCCGCCCGTATCGACCGCCAGCTGTTTGGTCGCGCTGGTCGTCAGGGTGACCCGGGATCGTGCGAAGCGATCGTTTCGCTTGATGACGAACTGTTTCTCGCCCATGCTTCGCAGTGGCTTGGCTGGCTGCGCGGGCGGGTTTCTCCGGCTGGAGTGCTGCCGGCCGCGATGGGCCGCGTGCTTCGGCGGTCGGCGCAGGCGGCAGCCGAACGACAGAATTCACGGATTCGACAGTTGACGGTTGAGATCGACAAACGCATGGAGCAGTCTCTGGCCTTTGCCGGAAAAGGAGAGTAGGAGATGGCGACGCGCTTGGGAAGAGCAGCGCGCTGCGCCTTGGCGCTGGCGCTGGCGTCGGTTGGCACGGGCTACGCGGGCGAGTTCGATTGCATCATCGAACCCAGCAAGACGGTCGACGTGCGGGCGGCGAGCGAAGGCCTGATCGAGAAGATCTGGGTTGACCGCGGCGATATGGTCAAGAAGGATCAGGTGCTGGTGACGCTCGATTCGGGAGTCGAGCGAGCGGCGACCGAGTCGGCGCGCTATCGCGCGACGATGCAGGGAAAGATCCGGACCGGCGAAAGCCGTGTCGAGTTTTCGACGACCAAATACAAGCGCCGCGAGCAACTCGCGAGCCAGTCTTTCATTTCGCTGAGCGACCGCGACGAGGCGTTGACCGAGAAACGGCTGGCTGATTCCGAGCTGCTCGAGGCGAAGGATGAACGTCGCCTGGCGGAGATCGAGTATCGCCGCCTTGCCGAGCAACTGCGCCTGCGGACCATCAAGAGCCCGGTTGACGGGGTGGTCGTCGACCGGCTGCTCAATGCCGGCGAACTTGCCGACAACCGTGATCTGCGCAAGCCGATCCTCAGGCTGGCCGACATCGGCACGCTGCACGTCGAAGTGCTGATGCCGATCGATGCCTTCGGAAAGCTTACGCCTGGGCAGATGGTGGAGGTCTTGCCCGAAATCCCCGTCGGTGGTCGCCATACGGCGACGGTGGCGGTCATCGACCGCGTTCTCGACGCCGCCAGCGGCACTTTCGGCGTTCGCCTGGCGCTGGCCAATCCCGGTCTGAAGCTGCCGGCGGGAATCAAGTGCCGGGCCAGCTTCCCGACCATCGCCGGCCGCACTTCGGCGCCAGCGGCGAGCACTGCCCGCCCGCTACCGAAGCCGGCGCCAGCGCCGTCCGGGAAGCCGATGTAGTTCCTGGCCACGCGCCGGCAGGTTGCCGGCGGCCGTGGCCGCTGTCCGACGCGCTGTCCTTGGTGTGGTAGCGGCGGAAGTGCCGCGACCGCGACCGGCCGATGTATAGTGATCGTCGGCGGTGCGTCGCTGGGCGGCTCGCCTGCTGCCGAACGGCAGGGCGCTGACCATTGCTGTGTCGGACGAGTCATGAGAAAAGGAGTGACCAATGAACAAGCCACTGGCGCCACCTCCGGAGCGCAAGGCCCATGCCGCCAGGCGAACAACGAAAAAGCCGCCTGCCGTCACCGCTGCTCCGGCCT
The DNA here is from genome assembly GCA_003538495.1 of Accumulibacter sp. The sequence goes on along the minus strand of DPSD01000038.1, from coordinate 3,027 downwards.
CGCGGCACGAGCCCGGTCTGATCGAACAGGTGCGCAGCATGGCCGGCAAGTTGCTCGACGTGAGCTCGGCAGCCGGCGTCGCCGGGCGAACGCTCGAGGCCGCCAGCAAGGTGTCCAAAGCGTTGTGGGACGGGCAGGCGATCGAGGCGGCTTCCGAGGTCTTGCGCGTGGTCTTGCCAAGTGCGGCGGAATCCGCTGCCTGGGCCAGGACTGGTGCCGCGATCCGGGCGATGCGCGAGGCCGCGGGCTTGACGATCGCTGAAGTCGGTGCGGCGATCGACCTCAAGGATCCGTCGCTGATCGAGGCCCTGGAGAACGGTCGCATGGCGTTGTCGTTCGAGTTGATTCTCCGTCTGGCGGCGGTTTTCGGTCGCCAGGATCCGATCGGTTTTGTCATGAGCCTGACCCGCACGGCCAATCCGGATTTGTGGAAGAGCCTCGAAACGCTCGGCGTCGGCAAACTGGTGCTGCAGTCGGTACGCGAGCACCAGTTCGTCAACGTCTACCGCAGTAATGACGCAGCGCGCGGCCTCAGTGACCAGGAATTTTCCGAGATCCTGAGCTTCACGCAGGCGGCGTTCGAGATGGCAATGGCCCAGCGTGAACGGTACAAGGCCCACCGTCGAGAGGCGCTACCGGACTCCGATCGGTGACGCCCGGCTGCCCGCTAGCTACTCCGTTGTTGGCCCACGCGCGTGCGCGTCGCTTGCAAGACGGCGCCTTTTCTGTTATCTAGTCGTGTTTTTTCAAATCAGGGTTCCCGATAATGGCTGACGAGTTGCTGCACAAGCATTTCACCCCCTACGTGCCAACAACTGGCGAGGAGTACATGAACAGCGCTCAGCTGGATCATTTTCGCGGCATCCTCGAGGCGCTCAAGCAACAGTTGATGGACGACATCGAGCGAACGGTGCATACCATGAAGGACGAGGCGACCGTCTTTGCCGATCCCAACGACCGCGCGAGTCAGGAAACCGACATCGCGATCGAATTGCGCAACCGTGATCGCGAGCGCAAGCTGATCAAGAAGATCGAGGAAACGATGGATCTGATCGACAGCGGCGACTATGGCTATTGTGCCGCCTGCGGCGTCGACATCGGCATCAAGCGCCTGGAAGCGCGGCCAACGGCGACGCTGTGCATCGACTGCAAGACGCTCGAAGAAGTGCGCGAGAAACAGATCGCCAAGTAAGGGGTTGCGCCGGGGTTCGATCGATCCCGATGGCTGCAGAAGGAAGAAAGGACGCCGCGGCGTCCTTTCTTGTGCTGCCTGCTCCCGACGCGCGGCTGTCAGGATGCCGGCGTCGCCGCGGCGCCGCCGCCTTCTTCGGCGGTCAGCGCCTTCATCGACAGGCGCACGCGCCCCTTCTCGTCGGCTTCGAGCACCTTGACGCGGATCTTCTGGCCGTCCTTGAGGTAATCGGCTACCGCATTGACGCGTTCGTTGGCGATCTGGGAAATATGCAGCAGGCCGTCGCGCCCCGGCAGGATGCTGACGATGGCACCAAAGTCGAGCAGCTTGAGCACCGTGCCGTCGTAGACTTTCCCGACTTCGACGTCGGCGGTGATCGACTCGATACGGGCTTTGGCGGCGTCGGCTGCTTCACCGCTGACCGAGGCGATGGTGATCGTGCCGTCGTCCTTGATGTCGATCGTCGTGCCGGTTTCTTCGGTAATGGCGCGAATCACGGCGCCGCCCTTGCCGATCACATCGCGGATCTTCTCGGGATTGATCTTCATCGTGTACAGGCGAGGCGCGTAGGTCGACACCTCTTCCCGATGCACGGACATCGAACTCTGCATCTGCTGGAGAATGTGCAAGCGGGCTTCGCTGGCCTGGGCGAGGGCGACCTGCATGATTTCCTGCGTGATGCCCTGGATCTTGATGTCCATCTGCAGCGCGGTGACCCCGGACTCGGTGCCGGCGACCTTGAAATCCATGTCGCCGAGATGATCCTCGTCACCGAGAATGTCGGTCAGCACGGCAACGCGATTACCTTCCTTGATCAGCCCCATGGCGATACCGGCGACGTGTGCCTTGAGCGGCACGCCGGCGTCCATCAGCGCCAGTGATGCGCCGCAGACCGAGGCCATCGAGCTCGATCCGTTCGATTCGGTGATTTCGGAGACGACGCGAATGGTGTAGGAGAAGTCTTCCGGCGACGGCAACACGGCGATCAGCGCCCGTTTGGCCAGGCGGCCATGACCGATTTCGCGACGCTTTGGCGTTCCGACGCGTCCGCATTCCCCGGTCGCGTACGGCGGGAAGTTGTAGTGGAACATGAAGCGCTCACGGTATTCACCTGCCAGCGCGTCGATGATCTGCTCGTCGCGGCCAGTGCCGAGGGTGGCGACAACGATCGCCTGCGTTTCGCCGCGGGTGAACAGGGACGAGCCGTGCGCGCGCGGCAGCACGCCGGAGCGGATGGCGATCGGCCTGACCGTGCGGGTGTCGCGGCCGTCGATGCGCGGCTCGCCAGCGAGGATCCGGCCGCGTACGATCCGTGCTTCAGCGTCGGAGACCATTCTGCGGATCGCGCTGGCGTCGGGGGCGTTGTCGTCGGCGGTCATGGCTTCGACCGCGTAGGCGGTAATTTCCTTGAGACGCTGGCTGCGCAAGCCCTTGCTGGTGATCCGATAGGCTTCTTCAAGCTCGCCTTCGACGAGCTTGTTGATTTTGCCGTGGACGGCTTCATTTCTGGCGGCGGCGGTCCAGTCCCATTCCGGCTTGCCGGCCTCGTCAACCAGTTCGTTGATCGCCTGGATCACCGTCTGCATCTGCTGGTGGCCGAACACCACGGCGCCGAGCATGACTTCCTCGGAGAGCTCCTTCGCTTCCGATTCAACCATCAGCACGGCTGTCTCGGTGCCGGCGACGACTAGATTGAGTTGGCTGGAGGCGAGCTGTGTACTGGTCGGATTGAGCACGTACTGACCGTCGATGTAGCCGACGCGGGCGGCGCCAATCGGACCGTCGAAGGGGATGCCGGAGATCGCCAGAGCTGCCGAGGCGCCGATCATCGCCGG
>DPSD01000615.1 GCA_003538495.1 Accumulibacter sp. | reverse complement strand
AAGTTATTTCGTGGGCGTTCCCTGGGCAAACGGTTTCCGCGTGCTGGTCAGCCATCGTGCAGAGAAGTTCGATCTGGAAATCAGGCCGCCGGTCGGCGATGCGATCGAGGTCCATCGCGGTCTCGACCACACGAAGCTGGCCGAATCGCTCCAGGCCGCATCTGCCGTGATCCGTGCCGGCGGACCCGGCAATCCCGGCGAAGCGCCGGCTGCCGGCGAGTATGTTCTGGCTGCCGGCAAGGATGCCGGTGAGGCCGATTACGTCAATGCCCTGCAGCACCTGGGCAACGAGTCCGACGTCGACATGGTACTGGCCGCCGTGCAGGACTTCGGCAATGTCGACAGCGTGACGCGCATCTACAGCGCGGTCATCGCCCACTGCAATCAGATGAGCAGCAACAGCCAGGGTCGTGTCGGTTTCGGCCAGGTTCCTCCGACCGCAGGCGACACCGACGCGAAGAAAATGGCGCCGGCCCTGCTCTCGGAGCGCTTCGTCCTGCTCGCTCCGCATGGCGTCGCCGGCGCGGTCGCGGGTCGCATTGGCAGCCTGGACTATTTCGAGTCGCCAACCTTCAAGACCCTCTCCGGAATGGGCAGCCTGAGCCGCGCGCTGCCGCTCGAAGAGCAAGGCAGCCTGCTGTCGAGTTCGGTGGTGCCGGTCGTCGAGCAGCGCGGGCGTGGCGTCATCGTCCTGCGCGGCATCACCACCGATGGCGATCAGATCAGCGTGCGGCGGATCGCCGACCGGGCAGTACGCGGCGTCCGGATGCTCGGCGAGATGTTCATCGGCCGCCTCAACAGCGAGGACGGCCGGGGCGCCCTGAAGCAGAAATTGATCGAGTTCCTCGTCCAGATGGAAAAGGAGGGGGCACTGGTGCGCTCCGCCGACGGCAAGGAGCCGGCCTTCACGGCCAATGTCCATTCGTCGCCGGCCGATTTCGAGCAGGGCATCGTGCGGGTCGACATCGCGGTGCGGCCGGTGCGGGCGATCGACTTCATCTACGCCACCATTTTCGTCCAGGTCTGAGGAGTGAATCGCCATGACAGCGATCTTTGTCGCCAACCGTAGCAGCGTTCTGATCGATGGCGCTGCGGTCGAAGGTCTGCAGTCGCTGGCTTTCCGCGTCGTCACCGAACGTGAGGATATCCGCGCCGTCGGCAGCGGCGAACGGGTGGATGTCAGCTTCGGCCTGCGCATCGTCCAGGGCGAACTGGTCGTCAAATCGGCCACATTCGTTCTCGACACGCATCTTGCCCAGCAGAGCAGCTTTCAACTGGTGGCCAATCTGAAGAAGGACCCGGCTGCCGATGCACCACGGCGGACGCTGTCCTTCGACGATTGCTACGTCGAAGGCAAGTCATTCGGCATGGACGCCGGCGGCACGGCGGTCACCACCTACGCCTTCAGCGCCACCCGGGTTCGCGAAGAATAGTGCCGGCAGCGGATCACGTCATCGACATCGATGGCCTGGTTTACGCGACCGATTTTCAGGGTTTCGACAAGGCAATGAACGCGCGCTCAGCCGCCGGAGCAGAAGTCGACTTGCGACCGTGGCCCTTGCGGGAGCACCTGGCTGCGCTCGACGAGTGCGTCGTACCGACGGCGCACGGGCTGACCCTGGATACACGCGAGCTCAGCCGTCGCGTCCTGGCGCACAGCGGCGTTGCCGAGGATGCGCAGACCCGCTTTGCGCCCCTGGCGCTGTGGTGGGCGAGTGGCGGCGAAACGTCGCCGGCAGCACTCGGTGGCGGCTGGTACGACTGCGGCGGCGTTCGGCTCCACCTGCGGCCGTGGACCAGTGGCGAGCGCTTCCGGGCCATGTCGCGATGCCGCAGGGCCGGTGCGGACGGCGAGCGCTTCGATCTCGGCGCTTACCTGCGGGCAATGCTCGAGACGAGCGTGGTCACCGTCGAACCGGCGCGTGCGCTCGACGAACTGGATTCCGGCGCGACGCGTTCCCTGCTCGAGGCCGTCGTCGCCTTGAACGTTGTTTCCCCCGAAGAGCTTGCCGATGGCATTCCCGATACGCCCGAAGCCGACCGCATCACGCTCCGGCTGTGTCGCGCCCTCGGCTGGACGCCGACGCAGGTCTGGGCGACGCCGGCGGTGGAAATGGACCGCCTGTTGCGCCTGCTCGATCGGACCGCGGCCAGTGAATCCGCCGCGCCGACCCGTGTTGCGCGCCTTGCGGATCACCCGGATGCGACCGTGATTCGGATCGAGGACGACTGAATGCCATCCATCGCCCGCTCGGCCGACATCGAGCGCCAGTTGCTGGCGCCGCTGGAAGCGCTGTTGCGCGATGCGCAAGCGCTCCTCGGCGTGGAACTCGATGCAGATCGGCTGGAAGAGGCGGCCGGCAGAGGATGGGCTGAATCGGCAGCGCTTCCTTTTCCGGCGCTGAACCGGACGGAGCCGGCGCGCCGAGCAATCGCGCGACCACCTGCTGCGGGTTTCTCCAGCGCCCCGTTGCGCGGCGCTGTCGATTCGGTACAGCCCGGTGCGCCGGCTGTCGAGCAAGGAGAATTCCCGAAGAGAGTGGTCGATCGCGCCGAGCCTGGCTGCTTGTCGCCAGGTGCTGGTTGCTTTTGTCGTGCGG
>DPSD01000591.1:19589-19797 GCA_003538495.1 Accumulibacter sp. | reverse complement strand
GGAGAGATGCCGGGTGAGCGTCGCACCCCGGCGCGGGGTAGCGCGGCGAGTCAGAGTGGTCGACGGGCGTGCGGGGTAGCCTAGCCGGGGCCCGGGCGCCCCGGGCCCATTGTGCGCTTGCTTTCAGCTGAAAGAGCTGGCATTGACCAGGAAGTGCGTCCAGACGCTGGCCGCGTAACCCAGCAGGATGGCCCAGCTCCACTTGAGG
>DPSD01000591.1:494-19201 GCA_003538495.1 Accumulibacter sp. | reverse complement strand
TCAGCGTCACCAGCAGCCACTGCCCGAGGTCCATGTCGGGTCGCATCGCCAGGACGGCGAACATCACCGGGATGTTGTCGACCACCGCGGACAGAAAACCGATCAGGATGTTTGCCGTTGTCGGGCCGAGTTGGCCGTACATCAGCTCCGACCCCATGGCGAGGTAGCCCATCGTGCCCAGTCCGCCCACACAGAGGATGACGCCGTAGAAGAACATCAGCGTATCCCACTCGGCGCGTTCCAGTGACTTGAAGATATTGTACTGGCTGGCACCGTCCCGCGCTTTCTGCTTCGACGGCTCGCCCTCCAGCGCCAGCGCCGTGTCGCCGAGGTTCTGCTCTGGCGGCGCCGGGAAAAAGTGATCGCGCCGCTTGAGATAGTAGCCATAGAATTTCAGCAGGCCGAGGCCGGTCATCATGCCCATCACCGGTGGCAGGTGCAGGAAGTTGTGGGCGCAGACCGCCATGACGATGGTGAACAGGAACAGGCCGACGATCACCCCGCCGCCATGGTGAAGGACAGCCTGCTCATGAACGGGGTCCGGCGATTCCTTGCCGACCGCCAGACTCATGATGAACGCGGGCACCATCCAGTTGACCACTGCCGGGAGAAATAGCTGGAAGAACTGCCCGAACTGGACAAGTCCCTTCTGCCAGACCATCAGTGTCGTGATGTCCCCGAACGGCGAGAAAGCGCCGCCCGCATTGGCGGCGATGACGATGTTGATGCAGGCGACACCGACGAATTTCCTGTTCTGACCACCGACGGCGATGACCACCGTCGCCAGTAGCAGGGCGGTGGTCAGGTTGTCGGCGACCGGTGATATGACGAAGGCCAGCGCGCCGGTAATCCAGAATATGGTGCGCAGCGAGTAACCCTGCGTCACCAGTTTGACGCGCAGCAGGTCGAATACCCCACGTTCGTCCATGGCGTTGATGTAGGTCATCGCCGCCAGCAGGAACAGGAACAGTTCGGCGAATTCGAGGAGATTGTGGCGCACCGCGATCTCGGCGGTGTGGGTGTCACCGTGCTGGGCGTAGACGACCGCCACCAGAACCCAGATGATCCCGGCTGCGACCATTACCGGTTTGGACTTGCGCAGGTGCAGCGTTTCCTCGGCGATGACCAGGCCGTAAGCGACAAAGAACACCGCCAGCGCGGCAAAACCCGCCCAGTGGCCGGTCAGATCGAGCATGGTGGAAGAACTCGCTTCGGAAGCGAGAACGGACCAGGGAGACAAGGTGGCCGTGCTGGCCAGCAATACCCGGGGGGATAGGTGGATCATCAATTACCTTCCATCGATCTGTGATAAACCCGCTTCGCGCCATGTGGCGGGAGGACAAATAGTAACCCAATGGCCGATGCTTACCCAGCCGAACGGGTGTCCGGGGTCGGGGCGGGTGTGCTGTTGCACGCCAGTGGCGGTACCGCGGCGTCGGGCGGACGTTCGCCAGGCCGTGAGCTGTGGCAAGATCTGGCACGGCGGGCGCCGCTGGCCTCGGTTCCTGTGCCCCGACGACGATCACTCACCCTGGAGAGCGCATTGCCTTCCCGCCTGTCGATCAGCACCGTCTCCGCGGCCAGCGCGATCCCGCGTGCGGCGTGGCCCACGCTTTGTCCACCCGGCGATCCGTTCCTGAATGCCGATTTTCTGGCGATCATCGAGCGCCACGGTGCGGCGGCGCGCGAGTGGGGGTGGACGGCTCGCCACCTGGTGGCCAGCGACCAGCAAGGCACGGTCGTCGGGCTGCTGCCCCTGTATGTCAAGACCCATTCCCACGGCGACTTCATCTACGACTGGTCGTGGGCGGCGGCTTATCGGCAACTCGGCCGCCAGTATTATCCGAAGCTGATCAGCTGCCTGCCGCACACGCCGGTGGCCGGGCCGCGCCTGCTGGTCGCCGAGGGGCCGGCCGCGGCGTCGATTCGCCAGGCGCTGGCCGACAGCGCGCAGGCGCTGGCCGCCGGGCTGGGCGTGTCGTCGTGGCACGTGGCCTTGCCTGCCGAGGCTGATATCGCGCTGCTGCGGCGCGAGGGCCTGTTGATCAGCCACGACGTCCAGTTTCACTGGGTCGATTCGGGCTGCGGCGATTTTGACGGCTATCTGGCGACCTTCAGCGCCGCCAGGCGCCGCAAGGTCCGGGCCGAGCGGCGGCGGGTGGCGGACAGCGGCCTGCGCATCGAAACACGCCATGGCGATCAGATCGACCCGGCCGAGTGGCCGCTGCTGCACGCGCTTTACGCCGATACCTTCGCCAGGTTCAACAACCACGCTGTCTTCTCGGCGGCCTGCTTCGCCGATCTGGCAGCGGCGCTGGGGCGACGGATGGTCGCCTTCATCGCCCGCGACCGGGGCTTGCCAGTGGCCGTCGCGCTCTGCTTTTGCAGCGACGAAGTGCTTTACGGACGCTACTGGGGGTGCAGCGGCAATTATCACAGCCTGCACTTTGAGCTTTGCTTCTATCAGGGGATCGCCTATTGCCTGGAGCAGGGCTTGCGGCGTTTCGAGCCCGGCGCCGGCGGCGAGCACAAGGTCTCGCGCGGGTTCACGCCGACCGTCGTGCATTCGGCACACTGGATCGCCGACCCGGGCATGCGCGAGTTGCTCGGCCGCCATCTGGCACGGCAGGGTGAGGCGCTGGCCGACTATCGCGACGAGGCGGCAACGCATCTGCCATTTCGCCGCGATCGATCGTCGCTGCTGCGCTGAGCGCGCGTCCGGCGCGCCGCCCGGCCGCGGCGACTCACCGACCCGGGAAGCTGCAAGCGACTTCCTTGCGTTCGCCGGTCAGGTGGCAGCGACTGATGGTCCGCCCGTCGGGGTCGAGCAGCGTGCCGGACCAGCCTTCGCCGCCGCGTTCGAGGACCAGGAAGCCGTAGCGGTTGAGGACGATGCCGCTGCTGGCGGCGACGCCATCGTAGAGCTGCCCCTGCGGACTGGCTCTTTCCTTGCTGCCGACGCCGCTTGTCCCCTCGTACAAGGGCGACTGCGGATCGGAAGCTTCGAGCTCGGTACCGCCGCCACCGACGATCAGCTGTGCCGGGCGCCCCGCCGGACGGTAGGCCGGGTCCGCCGCTGGCGAGAAATTGAGTGTCTGGAAGGCGTGTTCGTGGCCGGAAAAGACCATCTGCAGGTTCGCCGGCGGCTCCTCGCGCAGCGCGACCTGCAGTGCGTTGGGCTGCGACGGCGCGCTGAGCAGGTCGTACCACAGCGGCCGATGGGTGAACAGCCACGCCCGCTGGCTTGCCGGGAGCGATTGCAGCGCGCGCAACTGGCGTTTGAAGAGCGGCACATCGTCCGGTCGGGCAGTGGCCGGCAGATAGTCCTCGGCACCGGCGTTGTCGGCGATGACCAGCGTCAAGTCGCGGTCGAGGTCGATGCGGTAGGCGTCGGCGGTGAGATTGTTGGCCAGCACCGAGCGGCTGTCGCTGCCGTACAACTGGTCGCCGCAAACCTGGTAGGGCAGCGGCGAGAGGAAGCGCATCCAGCCGTCGCCCGCACGATCGCAGTTCTCGTGATTGCCGCGCACCATGATCCACGGGGCCGCCTTCAGCAGGGGTGCCGCCGGGGTGAAGAAGTCGGCGTTCCAGCCGCGCCAGCCGTAGCCGACGACCACTCCCTGGTCCCTGACCGGCGCGCATTGGGCGGGGTCGTTGCAGTATTCACGGTAGTGATAGTCGCCAACGTGAATCACCAGGTCGGGGTGTGTGCGGGCTGCGGCCGCGGCGAGGCGCGGCCAGGGCCAGGCGCCGGGGCTGGCGCAATCCTGGATCGGCGGACTTGAAGCGCTGGCCGTCACCTTGATCCGGCAGCCGGTATCGCCAACCACCACGATGCGTTGCGGACTGCTTCGGGGCAAGGCGATCGCCTGGCCATCGATGCTCGCCTGGCGGGCTGCCGCCGGCAAGGTGAGTTCGCAGGAGGTCACCTGGAATTCCGGCCTGAAAGCCGGGTTGGCGTTGGCCGGGGTGTCTGGCTGCGCCGCTGGCGCGGCCTGGGCTCGCGGCAGCAGCGGGAGAGCCTGGCCATCGACGATGGCGGTCGGGCACCCGTCGTCGCCGGCAACGATCGCCCGCAGGCTGACGATGCCGTCCGGGCCCAATTGGGTCCAGCGATTGAGTGGCGAGCGCTGGCCGGAGGACGGCGTCGCGCAGCCAGCGACGACGCCGAGTGCAGCAACAAGCAGCGCGCCGGCGCGCAGCGATCGTCCGGCGTCGGTACGTTTCGGATGGTGCGCTTGGTCGGGCAGGGGTGATGGCATGGCGCGTCTCGTGTGGGGGCAAGTGGCCGGCTGCGGGTGCGGTGTCAGGCTGCCGGGAAGCCGTCTAGGCCAGCGCGGCGGCGATCGCGCGCAGCGCGACCAGTCCGCCGGCGGTGATCGACACGCCCTTGCCGGCCGGCAATTGCGGTTCTGTTGGATTGATCCGGATCAGTCGCCCCGGCAGGCGCTCGCCCATCCTGCGCGCGGTCGGGATAGCGGTTCCGGCGCCGACTTCGATCACCAGCAGGTGTTTGACCTGGTGCAGCCAGGTCTGCAGGCGGTTGGCCTGTGCGTCGCTGCGTTCGCTGCGCCATCCCCAGTCGCCAAACATCAGGATGTTCGGTCGTGCAATCTGCTGGCAGCGCGGGCAGAGCGGCAAATCGGAAGTCAGCAGGCACTGTTCCTCGTCAAGCTCGGGAGCGAAGTCGTCGGCCGGCCAGATGCCGCACTGCTCGTCTTCGCAACCGTCGCTGCATTGCAGGTGGTGGATCGACCCGTGGCATTCGCTGATCCGCTCGGCGACAAAACCCGCCGCCTGGAACTGTCCGTCGACGTTGCTGGTGAACACGAAACAGCCGTGCGGCAGTCCGTCGCCGATCCGGCGCAGGATCTGGAAGCCTTCGTGCGGCAGCGTGCGCCGGTAGAGCTGCAGGCGATGGCCATAGAAACCCCAGGCCAGCCGGGGTCTGGACCTGAACGCCGCCGGGTTGGCGATCTGCTCGAAAGCGATGCGCGCCCTGCCAAGCGCAGGGTAGGCGCCCCAGAAACCCTGCGGCCCGCGAAAGTCGGGCAGACCCGAGTCGACGCCGATGCCGGCGCCGGCGGTGACCAGCAGCCCGTCGGCCTGGCGGATCAGTTCGGCGCAGCGCTGGTAATCGGCCGCCAATTACAGTCCCCGCGCCCAGGACGGTCGCAGCGGCGCGTTTGCCGGGTCGGCAAGCGCCTGCCGCACCTGCCCGAGCAGCCGCTGCTTGTCGGCGCCCAGCGTTCCCTTGAGGACCAGCCAGTTCGACGCATGGTCGCTGCGGAAGACCGTGCGCCGCAGTTCGAGGTGTTCGAGAAGACGCTCCATTTCGAGAAACAGCTCGCGCAGGCTGAGTGGTCGCCAGCCGGGGAAGCCGCCGCGGAAACGCTCCTCGCCAAGCGGGAAACTGACCACCAGCGTCGCCAGATACTCGGGCTGGGTGGCATTCAGCAGGCGCGCCGAGTTTTCGGCGTGCCGCCAGGAGAGTTCCGGGCCGGCGAGGCCGTTGAGGATCATCACCGAGCGGGTGATCCCGGCGGCGCCGAGTTTGTCGAGCGCGGCGCGCGTCGACTCGAAGGTCTCGCCCTTGTTGACCCGTTCGAGGACTTCGTCGTCGCCCGACTCGGCGCCGACGTAGGCGATCGACAGGCCCGCGGCGGCCAGTTCGCGCAGTTCGTCGACCGACTTCCGGCGCAGGTTGCGCGGCAGGCAGTAGGTCGATACCCGGCGAACCGCCGGCAGGTGCACGCGGATCGCGTTGAGGACCTCGAGCAGCCGGCGTGTCGGCAGCACCAGCGCGTCGCCGTCGGCCAGGAAGACGCGCCGGACCTCGCCGCCGACGCTTTCGCCGGTGCGCCGGATGCTCTCCAGAACCTCGTCCGCGTCGCGGGCGCGAAAACGCTTCTGCGGCGCGGTATACATCTCGCAGAAGGTGCAGTGATTCCACGAACAGCCGTCGGTGATCGGCAGGATCAGCGACTCCGCCTCGCTGGGCGGGCGGTAGACGGGTTCGACGTAACGGATGGGGATGGTGCTCAGCATGGCGTTCGGGGGCTCGTCGGGGCTGGCGAACACCCCAATAGTAGCCTGCTTTGGCGCGCTTCGCTGCCCTCCCTGTGGTCCGGACGGGGGTTCAGGAGGGATCCTGGGCGGTTGGCGGGGGATGACCCTCGGGTCCGGAGCGCACCAGGGCATAGTCGGAACTGCGCACCTCGCTGAGCAGCATCTCGGTCTCGGTGCTGCCGATGCCGAGCGACTCGAGGGTCTCGGCCGCCAGCCGCAGGCTGGCTTCCAGGGTCTCGGGATAGGCCTTGCTGGCGCCGGCGCGGAGCAGGGCGTCGCAACTGGCCAGGTCGCGGGCGCGGGCCAGGAGGTTGACCTGTGGCAACTGTGAGCGGATCAGAGACGCCGCGCGAACGGAGGTGCGCCGGTTGTCGATGGTCAGCACGACCAGGTCGACGTGCTGGAGCGATGTGGCAATCAACAGTTGCGGGTCGCCGAGGTCGCCGTAGAAGACCGGATGCCCCTCGCTGCGCCAGCGCGCGACCAGTTCGGCGTCGGTGTCGAAGGCGACAAAGGGAATGCCGCTGCTGGCCAGGATGGTGCCGACGGTGTGGCCGACACGGCCATAGCCACCGATGACCACCCGCGGGGCGGCTTCGTCGCCTTCGTCCGGATAGCGGAAACGATGGTGAACGCCGGCTGGCTCCTCGGCGACGCGCAGTGCCAGGCGGTTGCCGATCTTGACCAGCATTGGCGTGAGCAGCATGCTCACCGAAATGATCGCCACCGCCATGACGAACAGCGGGTCGTCGATCAGACCCAGGGCCTTGGCGGCGCCGAACAGCACGAAGCCGAACTCGCCGCCCTGGGCGAGCAGGAAGGCGACCCGCAAGGCAATGCTGCGACCGGTTCCGAAGCACCGGCAAAGGACATACAGCACGGCCACCTTGATGGCGATGATCGCGGCCACGTGCAGGGCGAACCGGAAGGGGTGAAGGGCCAGCGACTGGAGGTCCAGCGACATCCCGACGGCGACGAAGAAAAGGCTCATCAGCAGGCCCTTGTGCGGCTCCATGCTGGCCTCGATCTGCAGGCTGTAGCGCGAGGTGGAGAGCATCATGCCCATCAGGAAGGCGCCCAGCGCCATCGACATGCCGGCGTGGTGCATCGCCCAGGCGGCGATGAACACGGCGCCCATGGTGGTCAGCAGGAAGGCCTCGCGGTTGTTCTGGCGGGCCAGGTGATCGAGGATCCGGGGCACCAGGTAGCGGCCGCTGAGCAGCACCATCAGCACCATCGCGATGGCTACCGCGATCTGCTGCAGCACGGCGCTGTCGGAGGGTGGCGCGCCGACATCGGCGAGCACCGGGATCAGCGCCAGCAGCGGCACCACCGCCAGGTCCTGCATCAGCAGGACGGCGAAAGCGGTCTGGCCATGGTGGCTGGCGATCTCGCCCTGGTCCCTGAGCATCTGGACGACGAAGGCCGTCGACGAGAGGGCAAAACTGCTGCCGATCAGCAGCGCCGTCGGCCAGTGCGGCTCGAACAGCTGGAAATAGCCGGCGATGAACAGCGCCGAGAGGATGATCTGCAGCGAACCCAGCCCGAAGAGAGTACGCCGCAGCGCCCATAGCCGGCGCGGTTTCATCTCCAGGCCGATCAGGAACAACAGCAGCACGACGCCGATTTCGGTGAACTGGCGGACGTCTTCGACGTTGGTGGTGACGAACGGTCCCATCGTATGCGGCCCGACGATGATGCCGGTGACCAGCAGGCCGAGGATCGAACCGAGTCCCAGATGCCTGAACACGGCGACCGCGATCGATGCGACGACCAGCAGCAGCACGGCGGAGTCAACGAAGGACTTGGGGTCCATGGTACGTTCCCGGGAGTTCAACAAGGCGGGCGAACAGCCACATACTAGCGTTCTTTTGCGCTGTTGGCGCCGGCCCGGCGAGTGCTAAGATCACTGGTCCGGCCGGTGCCGCGCGTTCAGCGAGGTGCGAGTCGCAACCGTTTGTCGAGGAGTGCTGGGGATGCAGCGCAAAACAATGCTGATGGTCGGCTGCTTGATCCAGTCGCTGGTCCTGGCCTTGCCCCGCGTGTCGCTGGCGCAAAGCACGCTGCAGTTGCCGAGTGGCGACGCCGACTACCGCGAACTGCAGCAGGAGGAGCGAAGCGGTCCGTGCGAGCGTTGCGGTGTCGTTTTTGCGATTCGCACGCTGACCGGCGAGGGCCAGGGCCGGCGCGATCCGGCGGCTGCCGCACGGCGCGATCTCGGTGCCCCCGATGCGCATATGGTGACGGCGCCGATCGTCGGCACCGGCAGCGCGGTCAAGGACGACCGCAAGGCGCGCGCGCCGGTGCACCGCTACGAACTCACCATTCGCTACGAGGACGGCGGCTTCGCCTTCATCGAACAGAGCGACCAGCCGGCGGTGCGCAAGGGCGACCGGGTGCGGGTGGTCGATGGCCGCGTCGAGCTACGCAACGACTAGCGCAACAACCGGCACGACGACTCGCCGGCCTGGCGCTACTCGAAGTAGGCGCGCGCTGTCTCGAAGCGCTGCGCATAGTAGCTGGCGGCCAACTGGTCGATGCGCACCTGGCCGCGGGTCGACGGGGCATGGACGAAACGGTCGTCGCCGATGTAGATCCCGACATGCGAAAAAGCCGCGTTGCGGGTGTTGAAGAACACTAGTTAGCCAGGACGCAGATTCTCGCGCGGCACCGGCCGGCCGCGCCGCGCGATGTCGGCCGCGCTGCCACCGACCCTGACGCCGGCAGCCTGGCCGTAGATGTAGGCGACCATGCCGCTGCAGTCGAAACCGGCTTCGGGGTTCTTGCCCCCGAAGCGGTAGCCGGTGTCGATCAGGCTCAGCGCAAAAATCACCACGTTGGTCCCCTGTTCGCTTCTCGCCGGTCGTTCGGGCGTGCTGCCGCACGCCGCCAGGAGCAGCGACACCATGCCAGCGATGAGGAACTGTCGTATCCGCATGGTGCACAGTATAAACTGCTGTTTTCAGAATCCCGGAGGTTGCCATGCATCTGAGTGATCCGCGCCTGCTGCGCTCCAACTGCTACATCGACGGTCGCTGGGAAGCCTCCGGCGACGGTCGTACGCTGCTGGTTATCGACCCGGCCAGCGGCGAGGCGCTGGGCGAGGTGCCGCTGATGACTGCCGTCGAGACCGCGCGCGCGATTGCCGCCGCCGAGGCGGCGCTGCCGGCGTGGCAGGCGAAGACCGCCAAGGAGCGGGCCGCGGTGTTGCGTCGCTGGTACGAGCTGATCGTCGGCAACGCCGAGGACCTGGCCCAGCTGATGACTGCCGAATGCGGCAAGCCGATCGCCGAAGCACGCGGCGAAGTGGCCTACGGCGCGTCGTTCGTCGAGTGGTTCGCCGAGGAAGGCAAGCGCGCCTATGGCGAAAGCATCCCGAGTCCGGCGGCCGACCGACGGCTGCTGACCATCCGCCAGCCGGTTGGCGTCTGCGCCGCGATCACCCCCTGGAACTTCCCGCTGGCGATGATCACCCGCAAGGTGGCGCCGGCGCTGGCGGCCGGCTGCACGGTGGTGGTCAAGCCGGCCGAGCAGACGCCGCTGACCGCGCTGGCGCTGGCCAGACTGGCGCATGACGCCGAGCTTCCGGCAGGGGTTTTCAACGTGCTGACCGGCGATCCGGTGGCCATCGGTGGCACCCTGACCGCCAGCCCGGTGGTGCGCAAGCTGTCGTTTACCGGCTCGACCGAAATCGGGCGCCTGCTGATGGCGCAGTGCGCACCGACGATCAAGAAGCTCTCGCTCGAACTCGGTGGCAACGCGCCGTTCATCGTGTTCGACGACGCCGACGTCGATGCGGCGGTCGAAGGGGCGCTGATCGCCAAGTATCGCAACACCGGCCAGACCTGCGTCTGCGCCAATCGGCTGCTGGTTCAGGACGGCGTCTACGACAGCTTCGTCGCCCGGCTCGCCAGGCGCGTCCAGTCGCTGCGAGTCGGGCCAGGCAGCGACGAAGGCGTGACGCAGGGGCCGCTGATCGACGCGGCGGCGCTGGCCAAGGTCCAGGAACACATCGCCGACGCGCTCAACAAGGGCGCGCGGGTGGTTACCGGCGGCGGCCGGCACGTGCTCGGCGGCACCTTCTTCGAGCCGACGGTGCTCGCCGACGTAACGCCGCAGATGCGCGTCGCGCGCGAAGAAACCTTCGGGCCGGTGGCGCCGGTCTTCCGGTTTGCCGACGAGGCGGAGGCGGTCAGGATGGCCAACGACACCGAGTTCGGACTCGCGGCCTACTTCTACTCGCGTGATGTCGGGCGCTGCCTGCGCGTCGGCGAAGCGCTCGAATACGGCATGATCGGGATCAATACCGGCCTGATCTCGAACGAGGTGGCACCCTTCGGCGGCGTCAAGCAGTCCGGCGTCGGCCGCGAGGGATCGAAGCACGGGATCGACGAATACCTCGAGATCAAATACCTCTGCTTCAGCACGGTCTGACACAGAACGCCGAGACGTTGACCGAAAAAGCCAACAGCGGGCGCACACCCGTCGACAAGGGCTTTCTCCGGTAAAATCGTCGTCGAATGGTAATCATCAGTGATCGAAAAGCACTCGCCTAGCCAGTCCCTACGAACTGGAGCAGCCCCATCATGTCAGCGGCAGTCGCACGCGCCACTCTGCTGATCGTCGACGATCAGCCGGAAAATCTCGCCGTACTCGGGGGACTGCTGCAAAGCCGTTACGAAGTTCTGGTCGCGCCCTCGGGCGAGCGCGCGCTTGCGGTCGCGGCGCGGCAGCCGACGCCGGACCTGATCCTGCTCGACATCATGATGCCGGAGATGGACGGCTACGCCGTGCTGCATGCGCTGCGCGAGAACCCGGTGACGCGCGACATTCCGGTGCTCTTCCTGACTGCGCGCGGTGATCCGGGTGACGAGGAGTACGGTCTGTCGATCGGAGCGGTGGATTACCTCGTCAAGCCGATTCAGCCAGCGGTTGTTCTTGCGCGCGTCCGTAATCAGCTCGATGTCAAGCGCGCACGTGACCTCCTGCGTGACCACAACGCCTGGCTGGAAGCCGAAGTCAGCCGCCGCGTCGCCGATAACCGCCGCCTCGAGGACGCCAGCCGCGAGGCGCAGGCGCGCCTCAACCATCTGCGCGAGCTGATCCTGAGCACCGCCGACGAGGGCATCTACGGTACCGATGCCGACGGTGTCATCAATTTCGTGAACCCTGCCGCTGCCGAGATGCTCGGCTATCGCCGCGACGAACTGATCGCTTACCCGGCGCACGCCATCTTTCATCACGCGCGCGCCGACGGCAGTCCCTATCCGGAAGCCGAGTGCCCTCTGGTGACTTCGCTGGCCGGCGGGCTGACCCTGCGTGACCAGGAGGAGACTTTCTGGTGCAAGGACGGCAGCGCGCTGCCGGTCGCGTATTCGAGCGTGCCGATTTTCGAGGCCGACCGCCTGCTCGGCGCCGTCGTCAGCCTGCGCGACATCAGCGAGCGCAAGCGCTATCTGGCGCAGCTCGAACGTCAGTCCAACTTTGACGACCTGACCGGCCTTCCCAATCGCAACCTGCTCAACGACCGTCTGGCGCATGCCATCGCGCAGCCGCGGCACGCGCCGGACGGCGCGCTGGCGGTACTGGCGATCGAGCCCGACCGCTTCCAGAATGTCAACGAAACACTCGGCCGCGAGGCCGGTGACCGCGTCATTGCCGAACTGGCGGAGCGCCTCGTGGCGCACGTGCAACCGGCTGATACCCTCGCCCGACTCGAAGGCGACGAGTTCGTGCTGGTCGCCGACATGGGGCGTGCCGAACTCGCCAGTGACCTCGCGCAGGCCATCATCGCGGCGATGACGCGACCGATGCTGGTCGACGGGCGTGAGCTGACGCTCGGGGTGAGCATCGGCATTGCCTTTTTTCCAAAGGACGGTGGCCACGCTGAGGAACTGCTTCGCCACGCCGTTTCGGCGATGCACAAGGCGCGCGCCGAAGGCGGCGGCCGCAGCCACCTCTACTCCACCGATATGGATTCGCGGGCTCTCGAACGCCTGGAGCTGGAAGGCGAACTGCGTCGCGCCATCGGCAACGGCGAGCTGCTGTTGCATTACCAGCCGCAGCTCAGTCTGCGCACCGGTCGCATCGTTGGCGCCGAGGCCCTGGTGCGTTGGCGGCACCCGACGCGCGGCCTGGTGCCGCCCGCAGCGTTCATCCCGCTGGCCGAGGATACCGGTTTGATCATGCCGCTCTGCGAATGGGTGCTGCGGCAGGCCTGCGCGCAGAACCAGGCCTGGCAGGACGCTGGTCTGGCGCGTATCCGTGTCGCCGTCAATCTCTCGGCGCGACAGTTCGAGGGTCAGGACATGCTCGCCTTGGTTACCGCAGTGCTCCAGGAAAGCGGCCTGAACCCTGCCTGCCTGGAACTCGAACTGACCGAGAGCGCGGTGATGAAGGACGCCGAGGCGTTCATCCGCACGACGCAGCAATTCAAGGCGCTGTCGGTGTTGCTGTCGATCGATGACTTCGGCACCGGCTTTTCCTCGCTGAGTTACCTTCGCCGTTTCGCGATGAACCACCTGAAAATCGACCAGTCCTTTATCCACGACATCAACCGCGACCCCGACAACGCGGTGATCGCCCAGGCGGTGATTTCGCTGGCACACAATCTGCGCATGTCGGTCATCGCCGAGGGCGTCGAAAGCGAAGCGCAGCTGGCTTTCCTGCGTGCTCGCGGCTGCGACGAAATGCAGGGCCATCTGTTCAGCCGGCCGTTGCCGGCCGCCGAGTTCGCAGCCTTGCTGGGCAGCGGCCGCGCGCTCGAGTTGCCGGCCGACCCGGCAGTACCGACGCGCACCCTGCTACTGGTCGACGACGAAGCCGACACCCTCTCGTCGCTGCAGCGCCTGTTCCGACGCGAAGGCTATCGCGTGCTGACTGCCGGCAGCGGCACCGAGGCTCTCGACCTGCTCGCCACGCATACGGTCCAGGTCATCATCTCGGATGCGTGCATGCCGGTGATGGATGGTAGCGAGCTGCTCGGCAAGGTGCGCGTCCTCTACCCCAATACCGTGCGCATGATGCTCTCCGGCTACACCGACCTGCAGGCGGTGACGCGCGCGGTCAATAGCGGCGAGCTGTACCAGTTCATCATCAAGCCCTGGGACGATGTCAAACTGGTCGAGGCGGTGCGCGCCGGATTTCGCTACCATGAATCCCGCCGTGCGGCCACCCATGGCGTTGCCCAGCAATTTGTGCCCGACGGCATCCAGGCAGTACCGTGATGACACCCATGCGGTCGGATGGCCGCGCGGCAATGTTGCGCGTGGTGCTCATCTATGCCTTCGTCGCCACCCTCTGGATCCTTTTTTCCGACACCTTGATCGGGCATCTGGGGGTACAGCCGGAGACGCTGGTGATGCTCGGCATGCTCAAGGGCCTGGCTTTCGTCGGGCTGACTTCGATGCTGCTGTACGCCCTACTGCGGCGCCTGCCGGAAGGCGCAGCAGCGACCCCGGCCGGCGGCGGCAGTCGACGGCTGCTGCTGTCGGTGGCGGCACTGGCGCTTCTGATCCTGATCGTCGGCGCCGCGGCGATGCGCCAGGTGGCCGAGCGGCAAGAGACCCGACCGGCCGATCTCTTCTGGATCACGCTGAGCATCGCCGCCGCACTGTTCGCGGTTGTCTTCCTGGGCATCATGCTCCATCAACAGCAGCGCCTGCGCCTCGCCGAGTCGCTTCGGCAGGCACAGGCTGAGGCGCTGCGCAGACAACAACTCGTCGACCAGCAGCGCGCAGAGCACCTGGCACTCGCCAGCCACTACCAGACGATGATCGGCGAGGCGCGCGACATCATTCTCCTGCTCGACGAGAATGGTCAGATCGTCGAAGCCAACGCGGCGGCTGTTGCCGCCTACGGCTGCAGCGCCGACGAGTTGCGCGGCATGCATATCCGTGACCTGCGCGGCGAGGAAACCCGCAGCACCCTCGGGGAGCAGTGGCAGGCTTCGGCCAGGCCCGACGGGGTCCTCTTCGAAACCGTGCACCGACGCCGCGACGGAACCTGCTTTCCGGTCGAAGTCAGTTCCCGCGCTTTCTCGGTCGAAGGCAAGCTCTACCACCAGAGCTTCGTCCGTGACATCAGCGAGCGCAGAAAAGCGGACGAGGCGCTGCGGCGAAGCCATCGCGCCTTGCGCACCTTGAGCGAATGCAATCAGGCGTTGGTCCGTGCCAGCGACGAGGCGACCCTGCTCTCCGACATCTGTCGACTGCTCGTCGACTTCGGCTGCTACCGCCTGGCCTGGGTCGCTTACACCGATGGCGACGATGATCCTTGCCGGATTCGTCCGGTCGCAGCAGCCGGTTGCGAAGACGGCTCCGGGGCGACAGTCCGCATCCACAGCGATGACGTTGATTGCGGCCACGGCCCGACCGGTACGGCGATTCGCGAGCGGCGACTGGTGCTGGCCCAGAACCTGCAGAGCGATCCCGCCTTCGAGCCGTGGCGTGAGGCGGCGCAGCGGCAGGGCCATGCGGCTTCGATCGCACTGCCGCTGCTCGCTGGCGACGCGGCCTGCCTTGGCGCGCTCAATCTCTACGCTGGCGAGGCGGAGGCCTTCGACGCCGACGAGACCCAGTTGCTCGTCGAACTGGCCGACGACCTCGCTTACGGCATCCGGGCGCTGCGCGACCGGGCCGCAAGGAATGCCGCCGAAGCGACGCTGCGCGCCACTGCACAGCAGCTCGAACACCTGCTCGAAGCCAGCCCGACCATTCTCTACGCTCTGCGTTTCATCGACGGCGTGCCGCGTGCGCAGCAGGTCAGCGCCAATGTCGAACGAATCAGCGGCTACACGGTTGCCGAAGCGCTGCAGGATGGCTGGTGGGAAGCCGGCCTGCATCCCGACGATCGTGCAGCGGTGCTGCGCTTCTCTGCGTCCTGTGGCGGCATCACGGTGCACGAATATCGTTTCGCACACAAGCAGGGGCACTACCTCTGGATCCGCGACGAACTGCGTCTGATCCGCGACGCCGCCGGCCAGGCGGTCGAGATTGTCGGCGCGTGGACCGACATCAGCATCGCTCGACAGGCGATGCTGGCGCTACAGGAGAGCGAAAGGCGCTACCGCGAGATATTTGTGGCGAATCCGCAGCCGATGTGGGTTTATGACCGCGAGACACTGGCCTTCCTCGACGTCAACGCTGCCGCGATCCGCCGCTACGGCTATCGCCGCGAGGAATTCCTGGCCATGACCATCAAGGATATCCGGCCAGCGGAGGAGATTCCCCACCTGCTGACCCGTGTCGCGCAGGTCGAGGTCAACGTCGATGCCGGCGTCTGGCGGCATCGACGCCGGGATGGCAGCGAGCTGTTGGTCGAGATCACCTCGCACGCGCTGGATTTTGGTGGCCGGCGTGCGCATGTGGTGCTCGCCCACGATATTACCCAGCGCGTGCAGGCCGAGGCCGAACTGCGCAAGCTCTCGCTGGCGGTCGAGCAAAGCCCGGAGAGCATCATCATCACCGACATCGACGCGCGCATCGAATACGTGAATGAGGCCGCCGTCCGCAGCAGCGGCTATTTGCGTGTCGAGTTGATCGGTGAGAACCCGCGCATCCTGCAGTCGGGCAAGACGCCGTCGCGCACGTATAGGGCGTTGTGGGCAGCGCTGAGCGCAGGCCAGGTGTGGCGGGGCGAGTTGCACAACCGCCGCAAGGATGGCGTCGAGTACGTCGAATTTGCGATCGTCACGCCGATCCGCCAGGCCAACGGGCGCATTACCCACTATGTTGCGGTCAAGGAAGACATCACCGAGAAGAAGCGGATCGGCGCCGAACTCGACCGCTACCGACATCACCTGGAGGAGATGGTGCAGGAGCGAACGGTGCAGTTGGCCGAGGCGAGAGCGCGCGCCGAAGCCGCCAACCGCGCGAAGAGCGACTTTCTGGCCAACATGAGTCACGAGATCCGTACGCCGATGAACGCCATCATCGGCCTGACGCATCTCCTGCAGAGCAGCGCGCCGACGCCGCAACAGAGCGAGCGCCTGGACAAGATCAATGCCGCTACCCGGCATCTTTTGGCGATCATCAACGATATCCTCGACCTGTCGAAAATCGAGGCCGGCAAGCTGGCTCTGGAGCAGGACGATTTTCCTCTCGCGGCAATCCTGGACAGCGTCCTTTCGCTGATCGCCGAGCCAGCGCGCACCAAGGGCCTGACGGTCGAGATTGTCGAGCCTCAGGAGCCGCTGTGGCTGCGCGGCGACGCGACCCGCTTGCGCCAGGCGCTGCTCAATTACGCCAGCAATGCGGTCAAGTTCACGGAATGCGGCCGCGTCATCCTGCGCACGCGCCTGCTCGAGGAGGCGGGCGACACCCTGCAGCTACTTTTCGAGGTCGAGGATACCGGCATCGGCATCGCCGCCGAAAAATTGCCGCAGATCTTCGAAGCCTTCGAACAGGCGGATGCTTCGACGACGCGCAAGTACGGTGGCACCGGCCTCGGCCTGGCGATCACGCGCCGTTTGGCACGTCTGATGGGTGGCGATGCCGGCGCCGACAGTGTGCCCGGCCAGGGCAGTCGCTTCTGGTTCACCGCCTGCCTGCAGCGTGGTCGCGGGGTCATGGCGGCGCCCCTGGTCGAGCCTGCGGTGGACGCCGAAGACACCTTGCGCCGGTGTCATGCCGGTGCGCGCCTGTTGCTTGCCGAGGATAACGAGATCAACCGCGAGGTGGCGCTCGAACTGCTGCACGGCGTCGGGCTCGCCGTCGACAGTGTTGCCGATGGCCGTGCGGCGCTGCGCATGGCAACGGCAAGGGACTACGCGCTGATCCTGATGGATGTGCAGATGCCCATGATGGACGGTCTGGAGGCCAGCCGCGCGATCCGCGCGCTGCCGGGCCGGGCCGCGCTGCCGATCGTGGCAATGACCGCCAATATCTTCGAGGACGATCGGCGTGCCTGCGTGGCAGCCGGGATGAACGACTTTGTGGCCAAGCCGGTGGAACCCGAACAACTGTTTGCGACGCTGCTGCGCTGGCTGACTCCCGCCCAGCCTGGCCGCCGCACGGCCAGCACGCCGGCTCCGTCTGGAGAGCGGCTGGCAACGCGGCCAGAAAAGTCAGAGACGCTGGCGCGCCTGACGAGCATCGCCGGCCTCGACGCTGTCGCCGGGGTGCAACTGCTGAACGGCAATGTTGCCAGCTATTGCCGTTTGTTGCGCCTCTACGTGGACAGTTACGGCGAAACGATTGTGTCGATGCCGCAACAACTGCGGAGCGGTGAGCACGACGAGGTGCAGCGCCGCGCGCACGCGATCAAGGGGGTTTCGGCCAATCTGCGCGTCGCCGGCGTCCAGCAGGCGTGCATCGCCCTGGAAGCAGCGCTGCGCGCCGGCGATGCCGCAGCAGACGATCTCGAAGGGCTGGTGATGACGCTTGCCGAGCGTTACACGGCGGTGTGCGCGGCCATCCGCAAGGCGCTAGACGCTGCGCCGGACGCCGCCGGCGCCGGCACGGTGATCCTTGCGCCGGATTGGGACGGTGTGCGCAGTGTCCTGGCCGAGCTCGAAGCGCTTCTCGCCAGCGACAATCTGCGCGCCAATCAGTTGGTCGATGAGAACGCGGCACTGTTGCACACTGCCCTTGGCCATTTTGCTGGCGAGATCGAAGGGCATCTGCGTCAGTTTCGCTATCCAGATGCACTTGATGTCCTGCAGCGTGCCCGGCGTGCGTATCCGCAAGCTCAAACCTTGGCGGCCGCGCCTGCGGTTCTTGCATCGACCGGCCTGACCCGGTAGCAGGCGGCATAGAGCGCCGGCAGAAACCATAGGGTCAGCAGCGTGGCGACGATCAGCCCGCCCATGATGGCGACTGCCATCGGTCCCCAGAAGACGCTGCGGGTCAGTGGAATCATCGCCAGGATGGCTGCTGCGGCAGTCAGCATGATCGGTCGGAAGCGCCGCACCGCCGAGCCGATGATTGCTTCCCAGGCCGGCTTGCCGGCTTTTTCGTCCTGCTCGATCTGGTCGACGAGAATCACCGAGTTGCGCATGATCATCCCTGAAAGCGCGATGACGCCGAGGTTGGCGACGAAGCCGAAAGGTACCTGGAAGATCAGCAGCGCCAGCGCGACGCCGATCAGCCCGAGCGGTGCCGTGAGCAGTACCAGCAACATGCGGCCGACATTCTGCAACTGGATCATCAGCAAGGTGATGACACCAACCAGCATCAACGGCATCACCGCCTTGATCGAATTCTCGCCCTTGGCCGACTCCTCGCTGGCCCCTCCGGCCTCGATACGAAAACCGGGCGGCAACTGGGCGCGCAGCGCGTCGAGCAGGGGATCGATCTGGGCGGTGACGGCGGGCGCCTGCATGCCGTCGCGGAGGTCGGCACGTACGCTGACCGTCGGCAGACGGTTGCGGCGCGCGATCACGGTATCTTCGAGAGCAAAGCTGATCTTAGCCAGTTGCGCCAGCGGCACGTAACGACCGCTGCTGGTATGGATGTTGATGTCGGCCAGCGCCGAGATGCGGGAGCGTTCGTCGCCAGCGGCGCGCGCGACCACGTCGACCAACTGGTCGCCTGCACGCATCTGCGTCACGGTGACGCCGGTCAACATCGAATTGAGGAAAGCCGAGAGTTCCTGCGAACTGACGCCGAGTGCGCGTGCGCGATCCTGATCGATGTCGA
>DPSD01000591.1:0-144 GCA_003538495.1 Accumulibacter sp. | reverse complement strand
AGTCGAAGTTCACTTCCTTGAGGTGCGGATTGGCGCGCATCACGCTGGCCACTGCCGCGGCGAGCTGCTGCAACTCACCGAGGTCTTCGCCGGAAACCCGAAAGACGACCGGAAAACCCACCGGCGGACCGTTTTCGAGGCGCA
>DPSD01000592.1:959-15953 GCA_003538495.1 Accumulibacter sp. | reverse complement strand
GTGTGGAAGACGTGGCCAAGCGCCAGCAACTCGGGAATGAGTTCCTGGTAGTTGTAGATCTCGCCGTTGAATACCACGCAGACGCTCTTGTCTTCGTTATACAGCGGCTGCTGGCCGGTCGACAGGTCGATGATCGACAGCCGCCGGTGACCCAGACCCACGCCCGCTTCGACGTGCAGCCCGCCTTCGTCCGGGCCGCGATGGTGTTGCGATTCGTTCATCCGCGTCAGCACCGCGCGATCGATCTCGCGCCGGCCACGGGTATCAAAAATTCCGGTAATGCCGCACATGTTTTCGCTCAAGCTCCTTGGTGAATTTCTGCGGTCGCCTAGCGGTGCAGCAAGGCCGTGCGGTCTGCCTTGCCGGTGCGCGAGTCGAGCAACTCGTCGTACAACGCCTGGTGCCGTTCGCGCATCGTTTCCATGCTGAACCGCCGCTCGACCAGCGCCCGCCCCGCCTCGCCGGCGGCGCGGCTGCGCGCGGCGTCCAGCGCGTGGGCGGCGATCTGCTGCGCCATGGCCTCGACGTCGGCCGCCGGCACCAGTTCGCCAGTACGGCCGGCTTCGAGCAACTCGCCGTTGCCGCCGACATCGGTCGCGATCACCGGCAGGCCACTGGCCATCGCTTCCAGGATGGTGTTCGAGATCCCTTCGGCCAGCGAGGGCAGCACAAAGCAGTCCAGTCCTTGCAGGATGTCGGGCACGTCGTCGCGCTGCCCGGGCAGCCACGCCAGCTCAGCCACGCCGGCATCGTCGAGCAGTGCCTGCGCTTTGGCCCGCAGCGGCCCGTCGCCAATCATCACCAGTCGCAGACGACTCGCGAGTTCGGGGAATGCCGCCAGCGCACGAACGAAGGCCGCCGCCAGGGTGGTCTGATCCTTGACCACCTGCATCCGGCCGACGGTACCCACCAGCCAGCACCCCGGGTCGGAAAAAGGGCAGCCGGCAATCGGCGGGCGAGGCCGCGCCGGATGAAAAAGCCTGATATCGACGCCGTTGTAGATCTGCTCGACGCGGGCCGGCGAGATGCCGACGCGACCGGTCAGATAGTCGGCTAGGTCGCGCGACAGGGCGATGTAGCGCGTCACGAACGGGCTGTACAGGCGACGCAACCATTGGTACTTTTTGTTGGAGCCGTCCAGATCGCCGACATCGCGGCCGTGCTCGCCGTGAATCCGGACCGGGACGCCGGCCGCCCAGGCCGGGACGGCAACCTCCAGGGCCGCCAGATTGCGGCTGTGCACGATCGCCGGTCGCAGCTCCCGGAAGAGTCCGAACAGGCGCGGATAGAGCCACAGCGTGTGACCCGGCTTTTTCTTCAGCGCGATGAAACCGACGTCGTCACGCACGATGCGCTTTCGGAAATCGGTGATCTCGGTCAGCGAAATGACGACGTGCCGATAGGCGTCGCGCGGCATGTGATTGATCAGATTGACGACGCCGTTTTCGAGGCCACCGACGTCGAAGCGGAACACCACGTGCGCGACCAGCAGACGCGCGTCGTCCACCGGCATCATCGGGCATCCATGGTCTGCCGCAGCGCGGTCTCGATCGCCGGTCCGGCGGCACGGGCGAAATCATCGAGGACGGCATTGCCCGCGCCGGCCTGCTCCTGCGGCGCGTAAAGGACGATCACCGCGGAATCGTCGCCCTTGCCGGTGAGCCGTGAAAGAGCGGTGTAGACCTTGGCCATGGCATCGCTGGCCGTCCAGTGTCCATTGACCCAGTACCACTGCCAGACCACCAGGCGCGCCGCCGCAGGTCCACGCAACTCGCGCGTGCGGACCTGGATCTGCTGCTCCGTGAAGCCGATTTCACGCGTGCCGCTGGCCACCTTGACCCACAGCGGATCGTCGCTGCGCACCATCACGTTGGCCGAACTGACCATCTTGTGCTGCTGGTCCTGATTGCGGTAGTAGGCCAGGAAAAGCTCTGCCGTACGCCCGTCCTGCTCGAAGCGCACTTGCGTGCGCGCGACATAGTTCGCGTACTCGGGTTGCCAGTCGTCAAGGTCGCGCGGCGCCGCCTGCCAGCCGGCAATCGGCCCGAGCCGCGCAAGCTGACTGACCTGCGGTGCCCTTTGCTGCTCGATTTGCCAGAGGCCGAGCGTGCAGCCGCCGCCCACCAGCACGGTGAGTACCGCGGCGACCACCGAAGGCGCGGTCGTCGCCACCCCAGCGGCGCCCACCGGGGCAAGGTTCGCGACCGGCGCGACCTGGTCATCATCCTGGCGCCAGCGCGCACCGATCCAGAACATCGACAGGATGACCACGCCGAAAAACAGCCAGCCGTAGATCAGATGATCGACGCCGACCGCCAGGGTGTTTCCCGAGAGGTGGCCGATCATCACGATCATGTAGGCCCGGACCCAGTTGGCAACGATCGGAACCAGAAAGGACACGATCACAAAAACAACCCGTCGCGTCCATGACCGGTAGGTCAGGTACGCAAACAGCGTGCCGACGGTGACCGAGGCGATGAGGTAGCGAACGCCGCTGCAAGCCTCGACGACCGACCAGCTGCCGGTCGGAATGACGAACCTCAGGCCTTCGCTGTGCACCGGGATGCCGCTCAAGCGCAGGCCGAGAACGGTGAAGTGCGCGGTCCAGTCCATCAGCGTCGGCAGCGCGAAATCGCCGAAGGGGACGGCGAAGAACAGGAACAGCAGGGGAAAGGTGATCCGCCTTGCGAGCTGCCAGCCGAGGACCGCCGGCACGGCAAGAACCAGCATCGCCACCAGGGCAAACTGCGAAACCACGTTGACCGCCGCCAGCTCGCCAAGCAGCCAGGCGAAACCGACGCCGGCAAACAGCAAGACAGCGGCATAGCTGTGGCGGGGAGGCAGCACGGCGAGGCTGGCACGCATGCGCCAGATCAACCACAAGGTGATCGGCGGCACGATGAAACCATGGGCATAGGTATCGGAGCGTTCCCAGATGCTGGCCATCGCCAGCGCCGTTTCGCGAAACAGCAGCACGGTGATCAGCACGGTCAGCGCGACTGCCGGCAGGGCGACTCGCCAGCCCGGGTGAGCGGCGACGGATGTCAGGCTTGGGGTGGGCTGCCTCATGGACGGGCTCTCAACAGGATGGTGCGGTAGTCATCAGTCAAACAGGATCGCCGCCGATCTGCGCGGCACGCGCTAACCGAGGTTGCGAACGATGAACGGCCCCAGCCAGTTGGCCAGGCCGATCGGCAGCCGCCGCCAGGTCTCGATCAGCAGACGGTACTTGGCGTTCGACGGGTTGTTCTGCGGAATGGAGTCACGGCGGTAAAGGCAATACTCGTAGAACAGCGGCAGGGGCTCGAAACCCCAGTTCTTCTTGAAGGAATACGAGCCGGTGCCCTGCTTGCTGCGGCCGTAGTCGAAAACCTTGACGCCGCGCTCGCACGAGCGCCGCATCAGCTCCCAGTACTTGAAGTCGTTGGCCGCCAGATCGCGGGCCGACGGCTGGTCACCGGCGTAATAGGGCAACACCCCGTCGCGAAAGTAGAAGCTCAAAACGCCACTCAAGGGGCGCCCGGCACCGTCTACGACCGTCAGCGCCTCGCAGTCGGCGCCGAAGACCCGCTGCAGGGCTTCAAAATAGCGCCTGGGCAGCGCCGGCGTCCCATGCCGATGGACGTTGTCGGCGTAGAGGGCGAAGAAGCGACTGCAATCGCCGTCGATTTCGCTGCGCAGTCCGTTCTTGATTCCCTTGCGCACCATCGCCCGCTGTTTGCGCGGGATGGCCAGCATGTTGGCTTCCACCTCCGGCGCGAGTTCCTTGCGAAAACGCACGTAAAGATCCTGCAACGGCCATTCCGCATGACGTTGCCGCAGATTGCGCAGTTCCAGGTGGTCTACACCCAGGCGCCGGGCGATCGCCTGCGCCTCCAGTTCGAGCGCCTCGCCGGCCGCCGCGCTGTTCGCCGCGACGCCGCCATAGACGGCAAACGGCAGCGAGACCAGGGTGTTGCCGAACAGCACGCTCTTGACCTGCGCCAGCGGCAGAACGCCCTCGATGACGCCCGAACGTTCGGCGTAGAGGAAGTGCGTTCGATGGCCAAAGACCTCGCCGACGATCCGCTGCCAACCGGCCTTGTGGAAAAAAGTGGCTTCCGGACACGCCTCGACGAAAGCGTCCCATCTGGCGACGGCCAGGCGATCGTCCGGATTCAGGCTGTTGACGGTGAGCGGCGCGCTGGCGGCAACCAGCCTGGCCACTTCCTCGATCGTGTTGTTCATCAATTCACCATGGACGCCCGAGTGCGCGCGCCAAGGAACACTTCGTCCATTCGCCCCCAGCGGAAGTCGGCGAGCAAACGCCTCAGCCGGCCTTCGGTGTGCTGCAGGTTGAGGTAGTGGCGAAAGCGCGTCTTGGCACTGATCCCGGGGACCCGCGGCTGCCCGGCGTCGATCTCCCAGGGATGGAAGTAGAAAATCGCCGGTTGGCGATCCAGCTCGTTGACCTTTTGCAACAGCCACCGCGAGACCGGATACGGCAGCAAGCGGAAGTAGCCACCACCACTGGCCGGCCAGTTGCGGTCGAAGAAGCGAGCCGTGGTCACCGGCAGTTCCAGCAAGCCCGCGCGCACCTGGTGCGCGAAGCGCGGCGCGTCCGGCATCCCGTAGTGATCGTGGCGAATCGGATAAATGCTCGAACTGTAGCGGTAACCCGCCCGCTCGAGACAGTCGAAAGCCCACAGATTGCCTTCGCCGATCGAAAAACTCGGCGCCCGATAGCCTTTGACTTCCTGACCCGAGAGGTCTTCCAGCAGCTTCTTGGCCGACCCGATGTCGGCCGAGAACTCGGCTTCACTGAGCTCGCTGGCACGCTGGTGACCGTAGCCGTGGCTGGCCAGTTCGTGGCCTGCCTCGACAATCCGCCGAACGAGATGCGGGTAGCGCTCGGCGACCCAGCCGAGGGTGAAGAAGGTCGCCGCGGTCTGGTGCTCGTCGAGCATCAAGAGAATGCGGTCGACGTTGCTCTCGACCCGGCACTCGCGCGAATCCCACTGCTCACGGGCGATATACGGGGCCAGCGCGGAGACCTGGAAATAGTCTTCGACGTCGATGGTCATGGCGTTGGTGATCGCTGCCATTTTTCTCAACGCGCTCCCGCTATCCGACGCGCTGCGCGTGGCGCGCCAGCAGCCACGCCGAGAGGTCGGCGGCGATTCGCTCGGCCGCCCGCCCATCCCAGAACTCGGGGATGCGCCCGCTCTTGCCGGCCCCCGACAGGATCTCGTCGACGCCCCTGCGGATCGCCTGCGGATCGGCGCCGACCAGGGTATTGGTTCCCTGCTCGATGGTGATCGGACGCTCGGTGTTCTCGCGGATCGTCAGGCAGGGAACGCCGAGCGCGGTACTCTCCTCCTGCAGCCCCCCCGAATCGGACAGGACGAGTTTCGCACTGGCCAGCAAGCCGAGCATTTCCAGGTAACCCTGCGGCGGCAAAACGACGATGCGTGGGCTGCGCAGCAGTTCGCCCAAGCCGAAGCGTTCGATGTTGGCGCGCGTGCGTGGATGCATGGCAAAGACCAGCGGCAGCCCGTCCGAGACTTCGCGGAGCACCGCCAGCAGCGCTTGCAGGGTGTCCGAACGATCGACGTTGGACGGACGGTGCAGCGTCACCACGCCGTAACCACAAGGGTCGTCGATCACCGCCGGGTCGCCACCGGCGATCTGCAGGGTCTTCGCCGGTGCTTGCGCAAACTCCCGGTTGGCGAGCAGCGAGTCGATCATCACGTTGCCGACGAAGCACACGCGCTCCTCGGCCACCCCTTCGCGCGTCAGGTTGGCGAGCGCGCTACGCTCGGTGGTGTACAGGCGGTCGGCGATCTGGTCGGTGAGAACACGGTTGATTTCCTCGGGCATCGCTCGATCGTGGCTGCGCAAGCCTGCTTCGACATGCACTACCGGCACGTCCTTCTTGGCGCAAACCAGCGCACAGGCCAGCGTCGAATTCACGTCGCCGACCACCAGCACGCACGAAGGCCGCTGGCTATCCAGGACCGGTTCGAAGCGCTTCATCACTTCCGCCGTCTGCACCGCGTGCGTCGCCGAACCGACTTCCAGATTGATATCCGGACGCGGCAGGCGCAGATCGGCGAACAGCCGATCGTTCATGTCCTTGTCGTAGTGCTGGCCGGTGTGCAGCAGCAGGGTCGGCAGGGCCGGCCGGTGGGCACCGAAGGCGCGGAGGATCGGCGCCATCTTCATGAAATTGGGCCGAGCGCCGACCACGCAGACCACCGGGCCCAGATCAGAGGGCCAATGCTCATCAGTCAAGATCATTTTCCTTCATGTTTTGCGCGCACCGAATCAACCAGTTGCTGAATCAGCGACAGCACCGCTGCGTTGCTGCGCTCCAGGCGAACGATGCTGCGCTCGATGCGGATCAGGCGCTGCTCCACGTGGCCGCTCTTCAGATCGGCAATGGCGCGCGACGCACGCTCGGCCGTGCTGCTGTCGAGTTCGAGTCGCGACAGGTCGATGTCCAGAATGCCGCTGTCGGTAAGCTGCGGGCTCGCCGGGGCAGTGGACTCGTGGCCGATATTGCTCGCGGTCATCGACCTTGAAGACTGCGTTTCCTCGCGCAGTTCCTTGGCCACTTCTTCAACGTCGGCACGCGTGAACGCGCTTTTCCCGGTCAGGAAGCCGGACAACAACAGTCGATCGCAGTGGGCGTTGATCCGTCGCGGGATCCCCCCGCTGGCCTCGAAAACGGCTTCGAAGGCGCCTGCGTCAAAGCGCGGTGAACCCTGCGATCCGGCGCACTTGAGGCGGTGCTCGATATAGGCCTGGGTCTCGTCCTGATCCATCGGGCCAATATGACAGGCGGCAATCACGCGCTGGCGCAATTGCTGCATCTGCGGGCTCTGCATGACCTTGCGGAACTCCGGTTGGCCGATCAGGAAACTTTGCAGCAAGGCCTGCGTGCCAAACTGGAAGTTCGACAACATCCGCAGTTCCTCGACCGCACGCGGCGTCAGGTTCTGCGCTTCATCGACGATCAGCAGGCAACGTTTCCCCTGGCTGGTGACCTCGACCAGAAAAGCCTCGAGCGCCAGCAGCAGCTCCGACTTGCCGACGTTCCTGGTGCCAACGCCAAACGCTGCCGCGACCATCCGCAAGGTGTCCTCGGCATCGAGCTGGGTGCTGACCAGCTGCGCGGCGACCACCTTGTCGGAGTCGAGGTCGTTGAGCAGACCGCGAACGATGGTCGTCTTGCCGGCGCCGATCTCGCCGGTGACGACGATGAATCCCTCGTTCTGATTCAGGCCGTATTCGAGGTAGGCCATGGCGCGGCGATGCTGCTTGGAAGCGAAATAGAACGAGGGGTCTGGATTCAGTTGAAACGGCTTGCTGGTCAAACCATAGAAAGACTCGTACATGACTACCGATCAAAAACGGTGAGAGATGCCGCCGGTCAGCGCGCTCTCCGTATAGCTGCTCACGCCACTGGAAACCACCCTGCGCGCGCCGATGTTGGCACTGGTATTCGGCGAGAAGCTGGTCGACAGCACCAGATAGCCGCCGGTCGTCTCGGTTTCCGGCGAGTTGGCGGTGAAGGTGCTGCTGCGCTGCTGGTTGAGCGCGAAAGAGAGCGACGAGATACCGCTCAGCTTGTGTGACCAGACGATGCCGTAGCCGCGTTGCAGGGTCCGGTTGGGCAAAGAGAAGTTGTTGGTCGCGCCATTGATCAGGCTGAGGTTCTGTTGCTCGCTACGGGTCGCGGTGAACGTGACGGTGTTGCGCACCCCCATCAAGGCACCGGTCAGCTGCATCAGGTTTTGCACGTTTGGACGATTGGTCAGATAGCCGTCGACGACCGAGCTGTTGGCCGGAACGCCGCTTTCGAGAAGCAACTGCGCAACCTGCGCCGCGATCGCCTCCGGCGGCAGTCCGGGGTTGGCCGCCGAGATGATCGTATAGAAAGCATTGTAGTTGTTGCCCTGCCCGGTGTTCCCCACCGCGGGCGGCTGCAGCGAGACGTCCTTGCTGGCCAGGAAGGAGAACATCGAACGTGGCCGCCGATGACTGAACTCGACGTTGTATCCGGTCCCGAAAAACCGGTTCTGGACCAAGGCATGCAATTTGGTGCGGTTGTCCGGCGTCCAGTCAAAACCCCCACCACGCGTGAAGTTCGACTGCTGCTGCAGGCTGACGTAGTCGTTCGACTCCTGGCCGCCAATCAGGGACACCTGAATCTGTGGATTGAAGCGGTACGACAGGGTCACCATGTAGCGCGATGCGTCGTAGGTCTGGCCACTCGAATAATCGCTATGCTGGCTCATCGCATCCAGCGCCCAGGTGACGCTGTTCCAGCGCGTGCCGCCCTTGAGGGCGCCGGTCCACTCGGTGGTATCCAGGTTGGACGCCAGATTCGATTGCGAACTGGTCGTTGTCGCCCGATAGCGCAGCAGGTACTCGGCCCAGTTGAGCAGTCTGCCCTTGAGGTACGGCGAGAGCGCGTAGCTCGACGTCTCGGTCTGGTTGTTGTTGACGTTGGCGGTACTCGGCGACACCGCACCAAAGGCGGACAGGTACTGCTGCGAGATGGTCCCGGTACCGTCGATGAACAGCAGGTCTTCAATGGCCTCGATCGTTCCGATCGCATTCAGGGCGTTCTGGCGATTGTTGGAATTGCTCTCGCGGGCATAGAGTTGTTCGGTCAGCACGTAATTCAGGCGCAGCTTGGCGCGGCTTCCCTCGCCCTCAATCGCGACACCTGGCGAGATCGCCGAAACCAGATCGCTGGTCTTGTTCGTCGAAGTGAGGAAGACGTTGTCGGTCAAGGTCTCGTTGACCGCCAGGGTCGGGGTGATCCGCCACTTCTCGGCGTGCGCCGGAACGGCAGCGAGCAGCGGCACCAGGCCCAGCAGCACGGCCGACCGCAGACCGCAACGGCAACGCTTTCGGCACCCTTTCAGCGGGGCCTGACTGGCGGTTGAAGTCGTCAGGGAACGCCGAGCGCCAGCGGCATGCCGCGGTCGCTCAAACACCATCTGAGCCATAACCATAGTTACCATAACCGTACCCGTATCCATACCCGTATCCATCCTGGGTGCTGGCTCTCGCCTGGTTGAGCAACATCAGCTTAACCGGGCACGATTCAATGGCTGCCAGGGCGTGCTTGAGGTCACTGCGAACCGTGCTCTCAGCCTTCACCACGACCACTACCTGTCCCATGTGGGTCGCCAATGCGCGCGCCTCGGTGGTCATCAGCAGCGGCGGCGAGTCAAAGATGATGATCCGGTCGGGATAACGGTTGGCCATCTCTTCGAGCAGGCCGACCATCGCGTCGCTGGCCAGCAGTTCGGTCGCGCGCGGGTGCTGCGTGCCGCTCGGCAGAATGCTGAGTGTTTCGACGTTGGTTTTCAGCAGAACCTGCGAGAGCTCGACCGAGTCGTCGGTGATCACATCGAGCAGGCCGCGCGACGGCGGCAAACCGAGCATCTTGAGCACCGACGGCTTGGGCACATCGGCATCAACCAGCATCACCGTGTTGTCCAGTTCCATGGCGATGCTCATCGCCAGATTGATCGCCGTAAACGTCTTGCCCTCGCCAGACAACGCGCTGGTCACCATGATCAGGTTGCCACGCCTGATCTGTGTCGCGCCCTTGCCCATGGCGTTGGCGATCAACGGCCGCTTGATCACCCGGTATTGATCGGCAAGCTGCGAGCGCGGAGCATCCGGACTGATCAGGCCGCTGACGGTGAGCGCGTTGAGGTCCAGTTCGATCCGGCGAGATACTGGCGCCGGCGCTCCCCGAGGTGCGGCGTCGCCGGCCAGCACGGCGCGTTGGCGCTTGAAATCCGCTGCCAAGGCGGACGGGTGAGGGAAATCGGGCGTCACTTCGGCAGGCGCCGACTCGCCGTCGGCGACAACCGAACCGGGGACATCCACACCCGCCCGGCGCAGTTGTGCCAGACGCTTCGCGGCTTGTTCGATGAGGCTCATCTCTTTTCCTCAGGCAGTACGGACGGAAAAAAGGAACAAGGCCAGGAGCCCCGCACCATAGGCGCCGACCAGCGAGATACAGGCCGCGGCAAAGCGCAACAGATCCCTTCTGTCGCGGCGCTTCGTCAGTTCATCGGTGAGCATCGACACCGTCCCCAGCAAGGGCAGGCCGCAGGCTTCGCGCAAAGCCCGTGAATCGAAAAATACCGGGCGAAGCTGACTGGCAGCAAAGGTAACCGCCACCCCGGCAGCCAGGGCGAGGAGCAGGGTCAACGGCAGAAACAGGGTACGGTTGGGCGCCACCGGCTTCGGCGACACCCGCGGCGGGTCGATCAGGCGGAAATCGACGCCGACGGTGTTGTTGATCTCGCTCCCCATGTTCGCCGATTCGCGCCGCTGCACCAGTTGTTCGTAGTTCTTCTTGTTGATATCGTAGTCGCGGTTGAGCTGGGCGAACTCGGCCTCGATCTGAGGCATCATCTTGACCGCCTCTTTCATCTGGTCATAGCGGGACTGATACTCGGCGACGCGGGTGCGCAGGGCGGCAACATTCGCTTCCGCTTCGGAAACCGAAATGCGCAGTTGCTGGTGCACCGGATTGCTGTTCACCGAAGTCGCCGGGCTGGCCAGCGCCGCCTTGCGTCGGGCGGCGACCTCCTTGCGCTTCTCTTCCTCAAGATCCTTGATCAGCCGACGCGTGCTGACGACGTCGGGATGCTTGTCGGTAAAGCGCTGCAACATGGCGTCCAGATTGCGCTGCATGACGTCCAGCCGGCCGTCGAGTTCGGGAATCGAAATCCCCGACATCGACTCCTGGCTGGCATCCGGCAGCAGCGACGGCTCCTCGCCGAGAATCTGCCGCTTGAGCACATCGCGGGACTGCTCGGCCTCGCGCAAGGCGAGCTTGCTCTGCTCAAGCAGCGCGCCCATCTCGGTCATCTTGGCGAAATGGTCCTTTCCTTCGGAGCTCTGGGTGTCCAGGTGGCGCAGCTTGAATTCCTTGAGCCGCGCCTCGGCTTCCTCAAGCTTCTGTTCATACGAGGTGATCTGTTCGTCGATGAATTTCCGGGCCGATTCCGAGTCCCGGCGCGCATCGCCGAGATTGGACTCGACGAAGATCGACACCAGCGACTGCACCACCCGTTTGGCGCTCTCGGGCTGCGTGTCGCGGTAGTTGATGGTGTAGATGTTGTCGCGCGTGGTGTTGGCGATCTTCAGCGACGCCATCAATTCCTCGGCCAGCGCGTCCTTTTCCGCCTTGGACTGGATCTTGAGGTCAAGGTCCGCCATCCGGATCAGCTTCTCGACATTCGGCCGGGTAATCAGCGTCCGACTCAGCATCATCACCTGCTGATCAAGATTGGGCTGGGTCACCAGGCCGGTCATCAGTGGACGGAGAATCGACTGGGTGTCGACAAAAATGCGCGCCGATGCCTCGTACTTGTCGGGTATCGCCAGCACGGCGGCGACACTGGCGACGCCGACGACCCAGGCGACGACAACCCCCAGCCAACGGCGTTTCCACATTCCGCGCAGGATCGTTGTCGCTTGTCGAAGCAGTTCATCCATCGGATTCAGACTCTATCGGTATCGGTTGCAGGACTGTCCACCACTTCCTGTGACGCGACGGACAGCAGAAGAAGCATCCTGACGCTAGCGCCAGACCAATCAGAACCAGCTTTGCGGAATGATCAGCACGTCGCCCGGCTTGACGTCGACGTTGGCGCTCACGTCACCGCGCCGGATCAGATCGTTCAGGCGAACGCTGTACTGTTTGTTGTCATCAGACGCGCGCACCAGCGTCGCGCCATTGCCGTCGGCAAAATCGGTCAGCCCCCCGACCGAAATCATCACGTCGAGCAAGGTCATCTTCTGCCGGTAGGGCAGCGCCTGCGGTTTCGATGCCTCGCCGATCACCCGAATCTGCTCGCTCTGACTGCCGATAAAGGTATTCACCACGACCGTCACCACCGGATCCCGGATGAACGTGCCCAGCGCTTTTTCCATGTCGCGCGCCAGCATCGTCGGCGTCTTGCCCATCGCCTGCATGTCCTCGATCAGCGGTCCGGCGATCAAGCCATCCGGACGAACCGGAACCGCCATCGAAAGCTCGGGGTTGCGCCAGACGATGATATTCACGTTGTCGCCAGGCCCGATGATGTAGCGGTAGTCGGGCGAAGCGGCGGCAACCGGCGCCGGTGGATAGGATGATGCGCAACCCACGACAAGCGCGCCCAGCGCGCCGAGCACAACCCAACGAAACGCGGCGCCGATAACATGGTGCAGGCGTGTAAGCATGATCCTCTCCTTTTTAGTCGCCGGCCTGGAAACGGGTTGCGGCAAATCCCCAAGACATTGCGCTGACGGGTATCGTGAAGCGCGCCACAGTATAGTTGAATTGTCCCTGAAGGCGAAAGTGACGCTCCCGGCCGGCCAATTCGCTCATTTCGTTCAAGACTCACCTCTTTGCGGCAACAGCTCGCCGGCGGCGGCAACGAACGGCGCCAACGACCCCCCGAATCGCCGAATCGCCGAAGCCGCACGCCGGTCGCAGCGAGCGGCCGGATGGTGCGGGCGCGCCGGACGCCCTTCCAGCACCCTCCTGGCATCGCACCGGCGTCGGCCTCGCTTCCCGGAAGACTACCGGCCCTGCTTCCTGATCACCGTCGCGCGGCTGATCAACAAGTGCAGAATACCGGCTTCATTGTGTCGGACAGGAGAAATAACGCACACTTCGCCAAGTTTCTTTAGCCCGACTTCACCGGCGACCGAGGAGCATTCTATAACATGCTGATATATCGTGAGAACAACAATGCCGCGTGCTTGCCTGTGGTCATCGCCTGGCGACCAGCCGCGGTGAAGCGCGTGCTGGGCCCGCGATGATCGAGCAGGCGATCATTAGCGACCAGGAGTTTCTCCTGTTTCAGCGCCTGATCCACAAGCTCGCGGGCATCAATCTGGCCGACAGCAAGAAGGTGCTGCTGGTCGGCCGCCTGCAGCGCCGCCTCCGGGAACGCCAGCTCGACAGCTTCGGCCAGTATTACCGCCAGCTCACCAGCGGCCAGCACCCCGATGAAGTTCAGACAATGATCGATCTGCTGACCACCAACGAGACCTACTTCTTTCGTGAATCCAGGCACTTCGACTTCCTGCGCGACGAAATCCTGCCGACCCGGCGGCCGGGCGGCAACGTTCGTATCTGGAGCGCCGCCAGCTCAAGCGGCGAAGAGGCCTACAGCATCGCGATGCTGCTCGCCGAAAGACTGCCGCATACCACCTGGGAGGTTTTCGGGTCCGACATCAGCACCCAGGTCCTGGCCAGGGCGCGGGCCGGCCTCTACCCGCTGCAGCGCAATGAAGGAATTCCTGAAGCGTGCCTGCGCAAGTACTGCCTGCAGGGAGCGGCTGCCGGCCCGGGAAACTTCCTGATTGCGCCGAAGATTCGCCAGCAGGTGCGCTTTGCTCAGGTCAATCTGACGCAAGTGATCGATCCCGGAATCGGCTCTTTCGAAGTCATCTTCCTGCGCAACGTAATGATCTATTTCGATGGCGAAACCAAGCGCAAGGTGGTCGCCAATCTGCTGCCGCGGCTGCTCCCCGGCGGCTACCTGATCGTTGGCCATTCGGAGTCGCTGCATGGGATCAGCGATCGGCTGGCGCAGGTACGACCGACGATCTACCGGAAGCCGGAGTGAATGCCGCGAGCGACGCTCGCCGTGGCTCGGCGCAATAGCGACCCTGCGGCCTGTGCAGGGGCTTTCAGCGGATCATTTTCGCCGGCAGCCAGGTGACGATCCCCGGAAACCAGTAGGTAATCGTGACCGCCACGCACATCAGCACGAAATACGGGATCGCGTAGCGCGCGATCTCGCTGATCTGGCGGCCGGTCATCCCCTGCAGCACGAACAGATTGAAGCCGACCGGCGGTGTGATCTGCGCCATTTCGACCACCAGCACGATAAAGATCCCGAACCAGATCAGGTCGATGCCGGCGGCGGTCACCGTCGGCAGCAGCACCGCCATGGTCAGCACGACCATTGAAATGCCGTCGAGAAAGCAGCCCAGGGTAATGAACAGGACGCCCAGAACGAGCAGCAGCAGGCCCGGCGCCAGTCCGAGCGAAGCGACCCAGGCGGCCAGTTGCCGCGGCAGGCCGATGTAAGCCATGGCCAGCGTCAGGAACGACGAACCCGAGAGGATCAGCGCGATCATGCAATACAGGCGGGTAGCGCCCATCAGGCTGTCCCGGAAGCTGGTCCAGGGCAGCGAGCGCTGGAGCAGCGCGATGATCAGACTGCCGACCACGCCGATGCCGGCGGCCTCGGTCGCCGTCGCGACACCGGCGTAGATCGATCCGAGGACGGCAGCGATCAGCACCACCACCGGGATCAGGTTCCGGGAGGCCGCAAGCTTCTGCGCCAGCGTCGTGCGTTCGCCGATCGGCGGCACCTGTTCGGGATGGCGCAGCGCCCACAGCACTACCCAGCCCATGAACAGCGAAGCCAATAGCAGGGCCGGCATCACGCCGGCGATGAACAGCCTGGCGATCGACACCTCGGCCGCCACCCCGTAGACGATCATGATGATCGACGGCGGAATCAGCAGCCCCAGCGTGCCGGCACCGGCCAGGGTGCCGATCGCCATGTGCTCGGGATAGCCGCGCCTACTCAGTTCGGGCAGGGTGATCTTGCCGATCGTCGCGCAGGTCGCCGCCGACGACCCCGAGACCGCGGCAAAAATCGTGCAGCCGATGATGTTGGCGTGCAGCAGGCGGCCGGGAAGCCGCTCCAGCCACGGCGACAGCCCCCTGAACATGTCATCCGAAAGGCGGGTGCGAAAAAGTATTTCACCCATCCACAGGAACAGCGGCAGCGCGGTCAGCGTCCAGCCCGAGCTTGACCCCCAGATGGTGACCGCCATCGCGTCGCCCGGCGGGCGCGGCGTAAAGGCCAGCATGCCGGCGTAGCCGACCGCCGCCAGTGCCAGCCCGATCCAGACGCCGCCGGCAAGAAAGGTCAGCAGCACGACGACCAGCGCCGCCGC
>DPSD01000592.1:0-662 GCA_003538495.1 Accumulibacter sp. | reverse complement strand
GCACGACGACCAGCGCCGCCGCGATCAGCACGTCCATGCGGCCGCTCCGGTTACTCGATCCGCGCCGCTTCGCCGCCGGCCTTGACCAGCCGCGCTGGCGGACGACCGAGGCTGATCAGCAGCAAATCGTCGATGAAGGCCAGCAGCAGGATCACGGTGCCGACCGCCATGGCCAGCTGCGGAATCCACAAGGGCGTCGCGTCGACTCCCTGCGAAATGTCGTTGAACTGCCGGGAGTTGAGCACCAGGCGCACGCTGTACCACGCCAGGGCGCCGCTGACCAAGGTGCCAAAGGCCAGCGCAAACCATTCGAGCATTCTCCTCGGCGTCGCCGCGAGGCGCTCGACCAGCAGCGTGACGCGAATATGTTCGCCGTGCTTGAAGGTGTAGGCCAGCGCCAGGAAGCCGGCGGCAGCCATGCAGTAGCCGGCGAAGTCGTCGGTACCACGAACGTAGATTCCCAGTTCGCGGGTGACGACGCCGGTGATCACCATCAGCAGTACGCCGACCATGAACAGCGCCGCCACGGCACCGCTGCCGCGATAGATCAGGTTGAGCAGGGTTCGCATCGCCGGCCGCGGAAGTCGGGCCACCGCCACCGGCGGCCCGACTTCCGCGCGTGGCCTATTTCCTGACCGCCTTTCGGTAAGCGTCGTAGACCT
>DPSD01000156.1 GCA_003538495.1 Accumulibacter sp. | reverse complement strand
CGTTCATCGTCGTGCCGCTGCTTGGGCCGGTGGCACAGGCGCTGGGTATCGACCTGATCTGGTTCGGGATCCTGCTGGCGGTGAACATGCAGACCTCGTTCATGCATCCACCGTTTGGCTTTGCGCTGTTCTTCCTGCGTTCGGTGGCACCCGCCTCGGTAAAGACCACCGATATCTACTGGGGAGCGATTCCCTTCGTCTGCATCCAGATCGTCATGGTCGGCCTGCTGATCGCGTTCCCGCAGCTGGTGACGTTCGGCCTCGACAAGAACGTCAAGGTCGACCTCGACAAGGTCGAGATCGACATCCCGACTTCGGACTACGGCGGAACCTACTCGGTGCCGGCGGGGATGGACACCCCGAAAGGCGAGCCAGGCAGACCGGGAGCAGCTGCGACCGATGCCATCCTGGAAATGCTCAAGGAACAGGGCAAGGACAAGTAGGATGCGCAGTCACCGACGGAGGCCGGACAGCACCTTCGGCCTCCGTCGGGCGCGAGAGCCATCGGTACCAGCTCCGGCAGCAGGACGCCTGCGAGCCCGGCGACAAGAAACGGAGGCCTTGGCCTCCGTTTCTTCATGTTTGGCGCTGGAGCCGCCGAACGGCCCCACGGCTCAAACGATGGCTATTTGACCGTCGCCAGGTAGTTCGAGTAGGCGCCTTCGGCAATGCGGAACCACAGCACCTCGTCGGCCATGAACTTCGAGTAGTCGTCATAGACCTTCTTGAAACCCGGATTCTTGGCCGAGGTCTCGGCATAGACTTCCATTGCCGCCTTGTACGACGCGTCCATGATCGCCTTCGGGAACTGCCGCAACTGCGTCCCAGAACCGACCAGCTGCTTGAGAGCAATCGGGTTCTTGGCGTCGTACTTGGCCATCATGTCCACGTGCGCGTCGGCGCAGGCCATGTGCAGAATCGCCTTGTACTCCTTCGGCAACTCGGCGTACTTGGCACTATTGACATAGACCGACAGCTGCGGGCCACCCTCCCACCAGCCGGGGTAGTAGTAGTACTTGGCGACCTTGTTGAAGCCGAGCTTCTGGTCGTCGTAGGGGCCAACCCACTCGGCGGCGTCGATGGTGCCCTTCTCCAGTGACGGGTAGATGTCGCCGCCCGGAATCTGCTGCGGCACCGCCCCGAGCTTGGTGAGAACCTCGCCAGCGAAGCCGCCGATGCGGATCTTCAGACCCTTGATATCGGCAACCGTCTTGATTTCCTTGCGGAACCAGCCACCCATCTGGGTGCCGGTATTGCCGCAGGGGATGGGGACGATGTTCGACTTGCCGTACAGCTCGCCCATCAGCTTGGTACCGTTGCCGTAACGCATCCAGGCATCGAGCTGGCGGTTGTTCATTCCGAAGGGGATCGCACAGTCAAAGGCGTAGGTCGGATCCTTGCCGAAGAAATAGTACGACGCGGTGTGCGCCATCTCCACCGTGTTGTCTTTGACGGCATCGAACACCGCCGGCCCGGGGACGATTTCGCCGCCGGCGAAGACCTGGATCTGGAACTTGCCGCCAGTCGCCTCGGCAACCCGGTTGGCCATCACCTCAGCCCCACCGTAGATGGTGTCGAGGCTCTTCGGGAAGCTGGAAGCGAGACGCCACTTGATGGTCGGCGCGCTCTGGGCAATCGCGGGCATGGCAACGGTGCCGGCCGCCAGGCCGACACCCGCATTCTTCAGAAATGAACGTCTTTCCACAACTTGTCTCCTTTAGGGTTATTGTAAAGTTGTTGCCCGGCGATTATAGCGAAAGGAATCCGGCTTGGAACAAGCATTTGCCGCTACGGCGTGAGGGGTGAAACGATACGCCGGAGCACATCCAGCGTCCGGCAGCCCTACCGGCCCGCGACTTTCATTTGCTCGATCAGCAGCGAACCGACCTGCTTCGAGCCGCGGACCAGGACATCGTTGCCGACCGCCGCGACGTTCCTGAACATATCGCGAAGATTGCCGGCAATGGTAATCTCTTCGACCGGGTGGGCGATCCCGCCATCCTCGATCCAGAAGCCGGCAGCGCCACGCGAATAGTCGCCGGTGACGTAGTTGACGCCGTGCCCGAGCAACTCGGTGACCAGCAGACCACGGCCCATTTTCTTGAGCAGGCCGCCGAAATCGCGCTTCCCCGGACGAACGACAAGATTGTGACAGCCACCCGCGTTACCGGTGGTCGGCATGCCCAGCTTGCGCCCGCTGTAGGTGCTCAGGAAGTAGCCCTGCAGCCTGCCGTCGACGACCACCTCGCGGTCACGGGTGGCAACGCCGTCGCTGTCGAAGTAACCGCTCGCCAGGCCACCTGCGAGGTGCGGCCGCTCACTGATCTGCACTTTCCTGGAGAACACCCGCTTGCCGAGACTATCGACCAGGAAAGAGGTCTTGCGGTAAAGGCTGCCACCGCTTGCGGCGTGCACAAAGTGCCCGATCAATGACGCCGCCAGGGGCGCCTCGAACAACACCGGCACCTTGCAGGTCTTGATCTTGCGCGCACCGAGCCGCGATAGCGCGCGCCGGGCGGCGCGCTCGCCGATCGACTCGGCCGAGCCGATCGCCAGCGGATCGCGGGCGGTCGAATACCAGTCGTCGCGCTGCATGTTCTCGTTGGTACCGGCAATCATCGAGCACGACAGGTAATGCCGCGAGGTCGGGTAGCCGCCGATGAAACCCAGGCTGTTGGCCGAAACGAACTGCCCTTCCTGGGTCGAGACGGTGGCGCCTTCCGAGTTGTTCAACTGCGGGCTGACCGCGAAGGCCGCCTGTTCGCAGCGCCGGGCGAGGTCGACCGCGCCTTCGACGGAAAGCAACCAGGGGTGGTAGAGATCGAGGTCCGGCAGGTCGGCGCTGCCGATCGCCAGCAACTCGGCATCGGGCAGTCCGGCACAGGGATCGGCGGCAGTAAAGCGGGCGATGTTCAACGCAGCGTCCACGGTCTCGCGCAGAGCGGTCGGCGAGAAATCGGAGGTGCTGGCCTGACCCTTCCGCTGGCCGAGGTAGACGGCCACCGCGATCGCCTTGTCGCGGTTGTACTCGATGGTTTCGACCGCACCGCGGCGAACGGTCACCGACTGACCGAAACCGTCCGAGACGTCGACCTCGCAGGCACTGGCACCGTTCTGTTCGGCGCGCGCGAGGACGTCCCGCGCCAGTTGCTGCAGGGTATCGGCACGGTGGCTGAAGCGCGATTCGCTGGCGCCGGAGGCGGCTGGACGGGACATGGGACGGTGGCCAAGAGCAAAAGTCGCTATCATAGCAGTTCGCCGGAGGCGATCAGTTCCGGCTTTTCACCACCCGAAGCTTCCCGGCACCCACGGCGAGAGACAAGTGCGCAGACCATGAACACCCCCGAGGAAGAACCAGCCCCGCCATCGAAGACGCAGCGCAAGCGCGCCATGGAGGCTCTGCAGGAACTCGGCCAGGAACTGGTGGAGCTGCCGGCGGATCGCCTGAAAAAAATCGAGCTTCCGGAGGAACTGCGCGAAGCGGTCGCTGAGGCGCAGCGGATGAGCCGGCACGACGAG
Organism: Accumulibacter sp.; assembly: GCA_003538495.1. The sequence goes on along the minus strand of DPSD01000156.1, from coordinate 665 downwards.
GCGCGGCGGCGACAGCTGCAATTTGTCGGTCGCCTGATGCGCGACGTGGACCCGGAACCGATTCGCCGCTCGCTGGCAATCCTGCGCGGTGACTCGGTCGAGGAGACGGCGAACCTGCACCGCCTCGAGCGACTGCGTAGCGAGCTGCTGGCCGACGAAGGGACGCTGTATGGAATTGCCGAAGCCTGCCCGTCGGTCGACCTGCAGCATCTGCGCTCGCTACGCCGCGCAGCCCTGCTCGAGCAGACGCAGGGAAAAGCGCCGCGCAGCTATCGCGCGATCTTCCAGCTGCTCAAGGAACTCGATTTCTCGGCAAACCCCACGGCCGATGACGATGAGCACGCTCGGCGCTGATCAGGAGCTGCTGATCGGTCTGGTGTCGATCAGCGACCGTGCCTCGCAGGGGGTCTACCAGGATCAGGGGATTCCGGCCTTGGAGGACTGGTTTGGCCGCGCGCTGCGCAGCCCGTGGCGAACGGTGACGCGTCTGATCGCCGACGACCAGCCATCGATTGAAAGAGCCCTGATCGAGCTGGTCGACGAGCTCGGCTGCAATCTGGTGCTGACCACCGGCGGCACCGGCCCGGCTGCGCCCGCCGGCACGCCGGAACACCCCCCCCCCCCCCCCCACCCCGCGACCACGGCCGACGGCGAAGCCAAGAGCC
>DPSD01000727.1 GCA_003538495.1 Accumulibacter sp. | reverse complement strand
GGTACCGAGGGCAAGATCGCCGCGATTCGGCACGCCCGCGAGAACCGCATTCCTTACCTCGGGATCTGCCTGGGAATGCAGCTCGCCGTCGTCGAGTTCGCGCGCCACGTTGCCGGCATGAGCGGCGCCCACAGCACCGAGTTCGAAAAAGATTGCCGATATCCGGTGGTGGCCTTGATCACCGAGTGGCAGGACGCGTCAGGCCGGATCGAGAAGCGCGACGAGAACTCGGAGCTTGGCGGCAGCATGCGTCTTGGCGGGCAATTGTGCAGGATTGAGAAGGCAAGCCTGGCACGGCTGATCTACGGGCAGGACGAGATCATCGAGCGCCATCGTCACCGCTACGAGGTCAACAACACGCTGCTCGGCAAGCTGGAAGAGAGCGGTCTGGTGGTCTCGGGTCGTGCCCCGCTTACCGATCTGTGCGAAATCGTCGAAATGCCGACCGACGGGCCGAACGCCCACCCGTGGTTCCTCGGCTGTCAGTTTCATCCGGAGTTCACCTCGTCGCCGCGCAAGGGTCACCCGCTGTTCACCTCGCTGGTCGTCGCCGCCGCTGCTTACAGGGCCAGGACGTGAAGCTCTGCCACTTCGAGGCCGGCCTCGACCAGCCCCTTTTTCTGATCGCCGGCCCGTGCACCGCGGAGTCGCTGGCGCTGTGTATCGACATCGCCGGGCAGTTGCAGGAAATCTGTTCCCGGCTCGCCTTGCCGTACATTTTCAAGGCGTCGTACGACAAGGCCAACCGCAGTTCCGGGCGGTCGGCGCGTGGGCCGGGGGTAGACGCCGGTTTGCAGATTCTCTCTGAAGTGCGTCGCCAGGTCGGTGTTCCGGTGCTCACCGACGTGCATCGTGAACAGGACATCGCCGCGGTCGCAGAAGTCGTCGATGTGCTGCAGACGCCCGCCTTCCTCTGCCGGCAGACCGACTTCATCCAGGCGGTAGCGGCGACCGGCAAGCCGGTGAATATCAAGAAAGGGCAGTTCCTGGCGCCTGGCGACATGTGCAACGTGGTCGGCAAGGCCAGGGACGCCGCCAGCGGCGCCGATACGATCATGGTCTGCGAGCGCGGCGTTTCCTTTGGGTACAATAACCTTGTCTCGGACATGCGCAGTCTGTCGATCATGCGCGAGACGGCTTGCCCGGTCGTCTTCGACGCCACGCACTCGGTGCAACTACCGGGTGGACAGGGCAGCGTTTCCGGCGGCCAGCGCGAGTTTGTCCCGGTACTGGCGCGTGCGGCGGTCGCGGTGGGGATCGCCGGGCTGTTCATGGAAACGCACCCGTGCCCGGAAAGGGCGCTTTCCGACGGTCCGAACAGCTGGCCGCTGGCGCGCATGGAGAGCCTGCTGACGACGCTGGTGGGACTTGATCGCGCGGTCAAGGCTGATGGTTTTGAGGAGTCCCGATAATGGCCGCTTACCTGTTGGCCGAAGCGAAGGTCACCGATCCTGTCGCCTACGAGACTTACAAACAGCTTGCGCAGGCCGCGATCGCGAAGTACGGCGGGCGCTATTGTGCGCGTGGCGGGCGAAGCGAGGTTCTTGAAGGCGGCTGGTCGAAGCCCGGGCGTCTGGTGATTGTCGAGTTCGATTCGCTGGAGCAGGTGAAGAAGTTCTATCATTCGCCCGAGTATCAGGAAGCGAAAACCTTGCGCAAGGACGCGGCAGAAATGAACATTCTGGTCGTCGAGGGATTACCAACCTAGTATTTTTGAAGACAAGGGAAAGACCATGAGCTCTGTCGTTGATGTTGTCGCCCGCGAGGTGCTTGATTCGCGCGGCAACCCTACCGTCGAATGTGACGTTCTGCTCGAATCCGGCGTCATGGGCCGTGCGGCGGTGCCTTCCGGCGCCTCGACCGGGTCGCGCGAAGCGATTGAACTGCGTGACGGCGACGCGGCACGCTATCTGGGCAAGGGCGTTCTGCAGGCTGTTGAAAACGTCAATACCGAGATCTCCGAAGCGATCATCGGCCTGGACGCGCAGGAGCAGGCGTTCATCGACCAGACGCTGATCCATCTCGATGGCACCGACAACAAGGCGCGTCTCGGCGCCAACGCCATGCTGGCGGTGTCGATGGCGGTGGCCAAGGCCGCCGCCGAGGAGTCGGGGCTGCCGCTGTATCGCTATTTCGGTGGCTCGGGGCCGATGCAGATGCCGGTGCCGATGATGAACATCATCAACGGCGGCGAGCACGCCAATAACAGCCTCGATTTCCAGGAGTTCATGATTCTGCCGGTCAGCCAGAACTCGTTTCGCGAAGCGCTGCGCTGTGGTGCCGAGGTGTTTCATGCGCTGAAGGGCCTGCTGCACAAGAAAGGCTTTTCGACCGCCGTTGGCGACGAGGGTGGCTTTGCGCCAAATCTCGGCAGCCACGCCGAAGCGCTGGAACTGATCGTCAATGCGATCCAGAACGCTGGCTACTGCCCGGGCGACGATGTACTGGTCGGCCTGGACTGCGCCGCGTCCGAGCTGTACCGGGATGGCCGCTATCACCTGGCTGGCGAGCACCTGCAACTGAACGCGCACGAACTGACGGATTATCTGGCCAGCTTGGCCGACCGCTTTCCAATTGTCTCGATCGAGGATGGCATGGCCGAAAACGACTGGGATGGCTGGAAAGTGCTCACCGGCCGGCTCGGCAAAGGGATCCAGATCGTCGGCGACGATGTCTTCGTGACCAATACCCGGATCTTCAAGGAAGGGATCAAGCAGGGCATCGGCAACTCGATTCTGATCAAGATCAACCAGATCGGAACGCTCTCCGAGACCTTCGCGGCCATCGAAATGGCCAAGCGCGCGGCCTACACTGCAGTCATTTCGCATCGTTCCGGTGAAACCGAAGACAGTACCATCGCCGACATTGCCGTTGGCATGAACGCCCTGCAGATCAAGACCGGGTCGCTGTCGCGTTCCGACCGGATCGCCAAGTACAACCAGCTGC